>VTPD01000053.1 GCA_008638015.1 Pelagibacteraceae bacterium
TTTTCTGAAACTTTTCTAAGATAGCGTAAGCTGTAAGTTTTTTTGAAGACTTTTTGATTACACTTAAGACTATTTCTGTATTTTTCATATGTTATGTTATAACATAACATACTTCTTATCTAGCAACAACTATAAATCAGAATGATCCTTTTTGGTTATTCTTCTAATCTTTTTTCTATGAAATTTGCTTATTTTGAAACTTTATTAAAGCATAGCAAGATACTAATAAAACAATACCAACAATCTTAAGCCAATAAATTAGTGGAAGTAGAAAACAAATAGTCGTAAGTAAAAATAATATTCTTACAAAAGTACTAATATTGCCAAAGAAAAAATCTCGACCTTGAATACTAATCGCTAATGTTGCGTAACCAATCAAATAAGACAAGCTTACTAGGATAATTCTATGTAACTCGCCTTGAAATAATAACTCGGGAACATAAACAAAACTTAAAGGGATAAGAACTAAAGTTGTTCCAAATTTTAAAGCTGCAAATCCCGTTTTCATTGGATCGGCTTTAGCAATGGCTGCGGCTGCAAAGGCAGAAACACAAACGGGCGGTGTAATATTCGATAAACATGCAGCATAAAAAACAACTAGGTGAGCAGGAATTTCTGGTACTCCTAATTGAATTAAAGCAGGAGCAGCTACCACTGCAAGAATAATATAAGATCCTGTAGTACTACTACCCATTCCAATAATCACAGAAATTAATGTAACCATCAAAACCGTGACGATTAAACTACCACCTGAAAATTCAACTAAGACTGCAGAAAATTTAAGACCAAGACCTGATAATATAATTCCACCTATAATAATTCCTAAACTTCCAATTGCAGCACCAGCTGCTGCATTACTTTGTGCGCCTTTAATAAGACCAATAAAAATATCTTTAGGTCCCATTGCTGTCTCTTTATTTCTCCATGATAAAACTAATGTTGAAACAATTCCCCAAAAAGCCCCGAAGTCTGGAGAAAAACCATTGAATAATAAAGTGATAACAATAATTAAAGGTATAAAAAAATGCCAACCTCTTTTAATTACTGTTTTAAAATCAGGAACCTCTTCCACTGGCAAACCTCTTAAGCCAGACTTAACAGCTTCTAGATCAACCATGAGCATTATAAATGTGAAAAATAAAATTGCAGGAATTACATTCATACCTGCAATCGTTAAGTAATCTGTTTCTGTTAACGTTGCTAAAATAAAAACCCCCGCTCCCATAATCGGTGGCATCACCTGACCACCCGTTGAAGAAATAGCTTCAATTGCTCCCGCATGATGATTTTGAAAACCCACTCGTTTCATCATAGGAATAGTAAAAGTTCCAGACGCAACAACATTTGCAACCGAAGAACCAGAGATAGACCCAAACAATGCAGAACTAAATACTGCTATTTTTGCAGGTCCTCCTCTCCACTTTCCTGTCAAAGAAGTAGCAAGATCCATAAAAAAATTTCCCGCTCCACTTTTTTCTAAAAAAGCGCCAAAAATCATAAAAGGAAATACAAAAGTAGCAAAGGTGGAGGTGATCACTCCAAACATGGCTTCTTGAGTAGAAAAAGTAAATTCTATTATTCGAGTAAAAGGCAATCCAGAATGACTAAGTTTTCCTGGTAAGTATGCACCATAGTAAAGTTGTAATAAAAACAAGGCAGCTATGATTGGTATGGCCCATCCTAACACTCTTCTACTAGTTTCAACGACAGCTATAATTGCAACAATACCCATGATTGTATCCCACTTGTTAGGAGAGCTAACTCTATCCATTGCATAGGATACATACTGATTAACCCAATAAAGTATGGAAGCTGTGACTAAAAAAATAAAAATAAAATCAAGGATGGAGGGTTTGTTTGATAATGCTGTTTTACCTATGGGATAACTAAGAAAAACTAGAATAGCAGTAAATAATAAATAAAATGCCCGGTTACTTTCTGAAGATACTAATCCAAATCCTGAAGTGTATAAATAAAATCCAGAAAAGCTTGCTGCAACTAATCCAAAGATAACTTTGTAAAAGCCCTGTAACTTTCTTCCTTTAACCTCAATATCGGGAAACCAATCTAGAAATGTCATTGTCATTTACACAAAAGGCTGTCTCTACAAAATAGAAACAGCCTTTGTAATGTATAAAAATTACTTATGATACAAACCTTTAGATTTGTAATAAGCAACAGCACCTGGGTGCATTGGAACACCAAGCGCTTCGAAGTTTTTCGTATCTGGCTCCATTTGTTTCCAAGCCTTATGACCAGCTGCTAATTTTGCTTGAACATCTGGTTGATAAACAAGATTTAAAATATCTTGCACTGCTTTTGAAGAAACTCTTTCATGAGCCACCCAATAAACAGTTAAGTATGGAAGATCCATTGCTGGAACACCTTTGTATGTGCCTGCTGGCATAGTAGATTTGCTATAACCAGTTTTTGTAATCTTATCTAATTCAGACGCACTGTAAGGAATTACTTTTGCACCTTTAGTTTCAGCTAACTCTTTAACTGCAGCTGCTGGAGCAGAAGATTGACAAATCGCATCCACTTGACCATTTGCTAGCGCTCTACCAGCATCAGCAAAAGTTAAATAACTTGCTTTGATCGTTGGAAGAATTCCACCCACTGCTTTTAACATGTTGTTACAATTGAAAACAGTTCCAGAACCTGGAGGTCCCATTGCAACTCTTTTTCCTTTAAGGTCAGTGATTTTATTAATCTTATTACCAGGTAAAGTTACAAAGTAAGTTGGTCCTTTGTAAGCTTTAGCAACTCCTCGTAACATAGTACCTTTTGCACCGTCTTTAAAAGGGCCTTCTGGTTTTTGTGCTAAAAAAACATGTGCACCATAAACAATACCCATGTCTAATTCGCCTTTGATTAATCGTTTAGCATTTTCAGTCGAACCACCCGTTGTAACTTGCGTAATATTATATTGCGGTAACTTTTCTGAAATAATTGTTCCAGCAGCACCAACCATATAATACATAACACCACCAGGATTTGATCCACCCCAAGCGATGTTTTCTTTTGCATTAGCATTAAAACTTGAAGCTAATACAAATGTAATAATTGTAGATAAAAAAATTTTAATAATTTTCATATCGTCCCCCTTCTTATTGTTTGTTAACTTACGTTATTATTTAATTCTCCCAAGCCAGAAATAGCAATACTTACTTTATCGCCAGATTTCATAAATTTTGGAGGATTAAAACCTATTCCCACTCCAACGGGAGTGCCAGTAGCAATTATATCTCCTGGAATTAATGTCATTGTTGAAGTTATCGTCTCAATCAATGTTGGAATATCAAATATTAAATCTGCAACCTTGGCATCTTGTCTTGTTTCGCCATTTATTTTTGTAACTAAAGTTAATTTGGTTACATCCTGAATTTCATCTGCTGTTACAATGGCTGGTCCCATAGGACAAAAACCATCTGGACTTTTTCCTAAAAACCACTGTTTGTGTTGATTTTGTAAATTTCTTGCTGTTACATCATTAATAATGGTGTAACCAAAAATAATATCAAACGCATTTGATTTTGTAATATTTCGACTTTTCTTTCCAATAATAATTCCAAGCTCACCTTCATAATCAATACTATTTGTTGGATCATTTTTAGACGGTATAGATTCATCTGGTCCTATGACTGAAGTTGTGGCTTTGGTAAAAATAATTGGGTAATCTGGAACAGCTTTTTTACTTGTGTTGGAGTCGTAGCCTGAAGAATGAAATTCTTTCGCATGATCATGATAATTTAACCCTACACAAATAATATCTCTTTTTGGCACAGGAATAGGAGCTATAATTTTTACCTCTTCTTTTTTTATAATTGATTCCGCTGTTGGCTTAGCTTGAATTTCTTTTAATTTAACTAAAGAATTAAGTTCAATAATTTGATTTACATCATTTGGAACTTGATTTTCATAAAAAGACAAATCTATTATTGAGTTTTCTCCATGCAGTATTCCAACATGAGTTTTTTGATTTTTAACAAAACTTACAAGATGCATGCGCCGATTTATATGTAATATTAAATAATCTTAAAACTATAATAGTATAAAAATATTGTTGATAACTTATTTTTCTAATAATCGAGGAATTAAATCAATGAAATTACAAGGACTAA
>VTPD01000007.1 GCA_008638015.1 Pelagibacteraceae bacterium
GTTAGTCCTACTGATAAATTTTCTGATCTTTCAGATTGTTCAACCTCATTGTTTCTAACAGTAATACTTTCTGAAAAATTATTTGAAACAACCACCTCGCAATCAGTAGCGCCAAGTTTTTTTGCAAGTTCCAAACAGTAATCTGAAATATCCTGGAAAAAATGTTTTTCTTTAAGCATTATTTTTTATAAGTAAAAGTAAGATAAATATCGATAATCCATAATATGTGTTTAATGTAAATAATTGCGAGTAATTTAACTTATTTTTTTGATGACAATTAATAACTTGATACAAGAGAATCGCTCCTGCACCTAGTGAAAATACATAGGTCAATAAATTAGCATTTAAGAGGCTAAGAACTATTAGTATAAGCGCAAAAGACAAAAGATAAACCACAAATAAAAACGGTTTAATATTTTTTTCAAATTTAATTGATGTTGATTTTATTCCAACCATTAAATCATCTTTGATATCCTGCAATCCATAGATTGTATCGTATCCCAGAGTCCAGAGGACTGCAGAAAAATAAAGAATAAAGGGAAGTATGCTAAATTCATTTTTCATGACTAGCCAACCTAAAATAACACCCCAATTAAAAGTTAGTCCTAAAAATAATTGTGGCCAATAAGTAATTCTTTTCATGAATGGATATAGAAGCACTAGAAATGCGGATCCAAGACCAAAAATAATTGATTTTAGATTAAACTGAAAAAGAATGATTAAAGAAAAAGAAATTAATATTAGAATTAATATCCAAGCACTAGTTAATGAAATCAAGCCTGTTGCAATTGGGCGATTTTTAGTTCTTGTAATTTTTATATCTATTTTTCTATCAACTATGTCATTGTAAACACAGCCAGCGCTTCTCATTAAAATAGATCCAATCAAAAATAAAATTAAATATTTAAAAAATACTAGATTATTAGTCGGTTCTGCATTGGCCAGGGCAAGGCCCCAGGCGCATGGCCAAAATAATAAAAATATTCCTATAGGCTTATCTAGCCTCATTAATCTAATATATTTTTTCATTAATTTTTTTTATATAAATTTATTTAATTCATATAAATTTTTAAATGTAGCTTTTGGATAATAATCTAAATTATCAAAAATTTTATTTGCCCTATTAACCCAGATAGATTGAAATCCATACAATCCTGATCCAACTACATCCCAGCTATTGGAGCTTAAAAAACAAACCTGGCTAGGTTTGCATTTGAATCGATCTGTAACTAATTTATAAACTTTCGGATCTGGTTTATAAATTTTTATTTTCTCTATTGAAATTATAGAGTCAAAAAGATTTTCAATATTTGCGTTATTCACTAAATGTTTAAGTAATGAAGGAGTTCCATTGGATAAAATACATGTTTTAATTTTTTTTCTTTTTAGCTCTTGCAGAGTTTGTTTAAGCTCAGGATAAACACTTAAATTTTTATACAAACTTAATAATTCTTTTTGATATTTTGTATTAATATTATGAATTTTCATTGAATAATTAAGAGAATCTTTTGTAATTTTCCAAAAATCAGCATGTTTCTTCATTAAAGTTCTTAACCAGGTATATTCAAGCTGCGTAGTTCTCCAGGTGTTAGAAAAATCTAACCATGATTTTCCTATTTTATTTTTAATAGTTTCTGCAGCAGAATTAATATCAAAACACGTGCCATAAGCATCAAATGCGCAAACTTTAATATTAGAAAATTTTTTTTTCATATATACATATATACTTAATTGTATGGAGAAAAAAATTAGAATTTTTTTAAATGAAAATTTAAACGAACAAAGTGAAATTATTCTCAGTAAGGATCAGTCTCATTATTTATTAAGTGTAATGCGTCTTAAAGTAGGGCAGAAAGTTTTATTTTTTAATGGAAATGACGGTGAGTTTTATGGAATTATAAATTCGATTGAGAAAAAAAAAACAACAATTAAAATTCTATCAAAAGAAAGAGAAGTGAATGATCAGCAGAAAGTAGTATTAGCTTTCTGTCCTCCAAAAGGAAATAAGTTAGACTTTTTAATTCAAAAATCTACCGAGATAGGAGTGAAAGAGTTTATTCCGGTTATCTCCGATCACACTATTAATAGAAAAATAAATATAGATCGTTTAAATAAAATAATTATAGAGTCTGCGGAGCAATCTAATCAAATACAACTTCCTAATTTACAAAATCCATTAAGTTTTGATAGCTTTGTGAATAATTTTTCAAAATCAACAATCTTATTTGCGGATATTAATTCACTTAATAGTTCGCTGGAAGAAATAATAGAAAAAAAACAATCAAATTATATTTTATTCATTGGGCCTGAAGGAGATTTTTCGAGTAAGGAGAGAGAGGTGATTTTACAAAACAAAAATTTTAAAAGTTTTTCTTTGGGAAGCACTATTTTACGATCAGAAACTGCAGCAATTGCAGGACTGGTTTTGGTCAATCATTATTTAAACTAAAGTTGTGTTCCACCAACGGTAATCTCATCTACTAAAATAGATGGTTGTCCAACTCCAACTGGCACCCATTGACCATTTTTACCACAAGTTCCAATTCCAGGATCAAGCTGCATGTCATTTCCAACCATAGATACCTTGGTTAAAATATCAGGTCCATTACCAATTAATGTAGCACCTTTAATAGGTGACCCAATTTTACCATTATTTATTTCGTAAGCTTCTGTGCAAGAAAAAACAAATTTTCCGTTTGTAATATCTACTTGTCCTCCACCAAATGAAACAGCAAAAATTCCTTTATCAACTGATTTTATCATTTCTTCCTGTGTGTGTTTTCCATTCAACATGAATGTGTTGGTCATCCTTGGCATAGGCATGCATTCAAAACTTTCTCTTCTTCCGTTACCTGTTGATTTAGTTTTCATTAAACGTGCATTCATTCTGTCTTGCATGTAATTTTTTAAAATTCCATTTTCAATTAATACAGTTCTTGAAGATGGAGTGCCTTCATCATCGATTGTTAAGGAGCCTCTTCTATTTGCGATAGTTCCATCATCGACAACCGTAACATGCTCGCTTGCAACTTTTTCATTCATAAGATTATGAAATGCAGATGTTTTTTTTCTATTAAAGTCTCCTTCCAGTCCATGACCAATGGCTTCGTGTAATAAAATCCCTGGCCAGCCTGGTCCCAATACAACTTTCATTTCTCCAGCAGGAGCTGGCTTACTTTCCAAATTAACCATTGCTTGACGATAAGCTTCATCACAAATTTTTTTCCAATTATGACTTGCTATATATTCATCATAATTCATTCGTCCGCCAGTTCCATACGATCCTGTTTCTTTTCTTCCATTTTTTTCAACCATGACAGAAACATTAAATCTTACTAATGGTCTGATATCTTGAAAGTTTTGATTATTCGATTTAATGATTTCTACTTCTTGATATTCTCCTGAAATAGATGCCGTAACTTGTTTGATACAAGAATCTTTTTTTCTTAAGTATTCATCTACATCTTTAAGAATAGAAATTTTTTCATTAAAAGGCTTGGCTTCAATTGGATTGATATCTCCATACATTTTTACATTCGATCTAGATGAGGAGTTATCTATAACGCCATTTTTATTTCTCAAACTTGCTAATAAATTCTTAGATGCTTCCGTTAAAGATTTTTTAGATATTTCATTAGAGTGAGAGTAGGAAATTACATCTCCCGTTACACCTCTTAGACCGTATCCAATCGATGAGTCGTAACTTGTGTTTTTAATTTTATTATCATCTAAAACAAAAGACTCACTTTTGCAGTGTTCAAAAAATAACTCACCGTCATCACAGTTTTTAAGGGTTTCCGAAACTAGTTCTTCTGCCTTTTCTCTAGTGAGGTCAGTATCCGAAAAAAAAGTGTTCATTATCGCTATAATTTTTTTAATTTTAAGTTATCCTTGTACACTTTTTGTCAAAGTGTCGCAAAGTTAACTAGAGTAAGTTTTGTTATAAGATCGATATTTTATGAAATCAATTTTAACTACTATTATTTTATTTTTATCAGGGCAAAGCTTGTATGCAGCTCAGCCTAAAAACTGGCAATTAGGTTATCAAGATAGCGTCACCTCTATTATGGACGATCTTGTTTTCATGCATGATTATATTTTGCTTCCAATCATTACAGCTATTTCAGTTTTTGTTTTATTTTTAATTCTTTATGGTGTTTATAAATTTAGAGCTTCTAAAAATCCAAATCCCTCTAAAACTACTCATAACACCACTCTTGAAATTTTGTGGACGGTAATTCCTTGTTTGATACTTGTAGTTATTGCAGTTCCATCTTTTAAGTTACTTTACAAGCAAGATGTAATTCCAAAAGCTGACGTAACTATTAAAGCAATAGGTTATCAATGGTATTGGGGATACGAATATCCAGATCAAAAAATTGCTTTTGAAGCAACAATGGTGGAAACGAAAGATTTAAAACCAGGTCAGCCAAGATTATTAGCTACCGATAAGCACGTTGTGGTTCCAGTCAATAAAGTAGTAAAAGTTTTAATAACTGCAAATGATGTTTTGCATGCTTGGGCAATGCCAGCTTTTGGTGTTAAGAGAGATGCTGTTCCAGGACGAATTAATGAAACTTGGTTTAAAGCTGAAAAAGAAGGAATATTCTATGGTCAATGTTCAGAGCTTTGTGGAATTAAACATGCATTTATGCCAATCACGGTAGAAGTTGTATCGGAAGAGAAATATAAAGAATGGTTAGATATGGCAAAAGTTAAATACGCTATGTATCCAGAAAATAATTTAATTGTTAATAAAGAAAAATAGGAGAAATAAAAATTATGTCATCTTACTCATCTACTGCTGACGCTCATCACGAAAGCCACCCAACTGGATGGAAGAGATGGGCTTTTTCAACAAATCATAAAGATATCGGAACCATGTATTTAATTTTTGCGATTATCGCAGGAGTTATTGGAACAACTTTTTCTGTTTTGATGAGAGCAGAGTTGATGTATCCGGGTGATGGAATTCTAGGTGGAGATTATCACTTATATAATGTCTTAGTGACTGGCCATGGTTTGATCATGATTTTCTTTATGGTGATGCCAGCAATGATTGGTGGTTTTGGAAACTGGTTTGTGCCTTTGCAAATTGGTGCACCAGATATGGCTTTTCCTAGAATGAACAATATTTCTTTTTGGTTGTTACCAGCAGCTTTTATTTTATTACTTGCATCTATTTTTGTTGAAGGACCTCCAGGCGCAACTGGTGTTGGTGGAGGATGGACTATTTACCCTCCTTTATCTTCTAAAGCAGGTCAGCCAGGTCCAGCGATGGATTTAGCAATTTTTAGTTTACACCTAGCAGGAGCTTCTTCAATACTTGGTGCCATTAACTTTATTACTACAATTTTCAATATGAGAGCTCCAGGAATGACCATGCATAAAATGCCATTATTTGTTTGGTCTATGTTGGTGACTGCATTTTTATTACTTCTTTCATTGCCCGTTCTTGCTGGAGCAATAACGATGTTGCTGACAGATAGAAACTTTGGAACTTCTTTTTTTAATCCTCAAGGTGGTGGTGATCCAGTTTTATTTCAACATTTGTTTTGGTTTTTTGGACATCCAGAAGTTTACATTATGATTTTGCCAGGCTTTGGAATTATCAGTCACATTGTTTCAACGTTTTCTAAAAAACCTGTTTTTGGATATTTAGGTATGGCTTATGCAATGGTTTCTATTGGAGTGGTAGGATTTATTGTTTGGGCGCATCATATGTATACCGTAGGAATGGGTGTAGATACTAAAGCTTATTTCGTTTTTGCCACCATGGTAATTGCAGTACCAACAGGTATTAAAGTATTTTCATGGATTGCAACAATGTGGGGTGGATCTGTAACGCTTAATACTCCAATGTTATGGTCTTTAGGCTTTATATTTTTATTTACTGTAGGTGGAGTTACTGGAGTTGTTTTAGCTAATGCGGGAATTGATACAGCATTGCATGATACTTATTATGTTGTAGCACATTTTCATTATGTTTTATCCTTAGGGGCTGTGTTTTCTTTATTTGCTGGTTTTTACTACTGGTTTAGTAAAATGAGTGGATATGAATATTCAGAATTTTTAGGAAAACTTCATTTTTGGATTACTTTCATTGGAGTAAATTTAATATTTTTCCCTCAACATTTTTTAGGTTTAGCGGGAATGCCTAGAAGATACGCTGATTATCCAGATGCTTATGCAGGTTGGAATTATGTATCATCGATTGGATCTTATATTTCTGCTTTTGGTGTACTTGTATTTTTTGCGGTTGTAATTCATGCTTTTGTCAAAGGAAGACAGGCTGCAAATAATCCTTGGGGAGAGGGTGCAACAACATTGGAGTGGACACTTACATCTCCACCTCCTTTCCACCAATTTAACGAGTTACCACAAATTAAGTAACCAGAAAGGTTTCGTGAAAGAAAATGACTGATGCATCCATTACATCGGTGAAAGCTTCTACGAATATATTGAAGAGTTTTTTTGAGCTAATGAAACCAAGGGTAATGTCTTTGGTTATTTTTACTGCCTTGGTAGGAATTGTCATTGCACCAATAAAACCTAATTTTCTAGATGCGGCCATATCTTTATTTTTTGTAGCTTTGGGAGCGGGAGCATCTGGTGCATTAAATATGTGGTATGACGCTGAAATTGATGGAATTATGTCTAGGACTTGTCTTCGACCTATTCCATTAGGAAAAGTGAAAAATCAGCACGCGCTTATCTTTGGAGTTATTTTATCCTTTGTTTCAGTTGCAGGTTTATATTTTTTTTCCAATTTTTTATCTGCTCTTATTTTGGCAATTACAATTTTATTTTATATTTTTATTTATACTATTTGGCTTAAAAGAAGCACCCCACAGAATATTGTGATTGGTGGAGCTGCAGGATCCTTTCCTCCCGTCATAGGTTGGACTATTTCTTCTAATTCAATTTCAGTAGAGCCTATTATTCTATTTTTAATAATTTTTTTATGGACCCCATCTCATTTTTGGGCACTAAGCCTCTATAAGAATGAAGACTATAAAAAAGCAAAAATTCCAATGTTGTCAGTTGTAAGTGGTGAAGCTGTAACGAAAAAAAATATTTTATTTTATTCTGTTATTCTCTGGCCATTTACATTGGCGCCTTATTTTCTTGGGTTTGCAAGTTATTCAAATTTACTTTTTTCATCTTTATTTGGTTTTTTTTATATTTATTTATCTTTTCAATTATTAATTACAAAAGAGAAATCTTCATCCCATCGCATTGCTAGAAATATTTTTATTTATTCTATTTTTTATTTATTTTTTATTTTCTCAACTATTTTAATTGATAATTATTTTTTTCTATAATTTATGAAGCTTAAAAATAAAAATAAATTAGTTGCTTGGATACTGGTAGGTTTTATGGCCTTCTTTTTTTTCTATACTATTTATAATATTACCGGTGGAATTTTTGATAGACCTTTATGATCGCTGCAAAATATAAAATTTTACATCCAAAGTATTTAGTTTTGATTTTTTTTATTATGCTAGGATTGTCCTTTGCTTCTGTTCCTTTGTATGATCTTTTTTGTAGAGTGACAGGATTTGGAGGAACACCGCAAGTAACTAAAAAACTGCCAACGATTGTAGCAAACCAATTAGTTACTATGCGATTTGATGCAAATGCAGCTGGAAATTTACCAGTTCGCTTCCAGGTAAAAAATAATAAAATTGATTTAAGACCAGGTGAAATCAAAAATGTCATTTTTCAAGTTAGTAATGAAGTTAATCAAGATTTAAAAGTTGTAGCTACTTTTAATGTAACGCCTGATTCGGTAGGAAAATATTTTAATAAATTAGAATGTTTTTGTTTTGAGCAACAAAAATTAGCTGGAAATGAAGTAAAAGAACTTGCCGTTTCTTACTATATTGACCCTGCGATAGTTAAGGACCCAGCGACCAAAAACGTCAAAGATATAACTTTATCTTATACATTATTTGAAGTAGATAAGTTTCGAAATTAATTATGTCAGCAGCTGAAAAAAAACACGATTACCATTTAGTTGATCCAAGTCCTTGGCCAATTTTTTGTTCTTTCGCCTCATTAATTTTATGCATTGGAGCGGTCTACTATTTTTCTACCAAAAGCCTTTGGTTGATGATTATTGGATTGGCAGTGCTTACGTATGGAGCCTTCATGTGGTTCAGAGAAGTTGTAATTGAAGCTCATGAAAAAGGAGATCACACTCCAGTAGTTCAAATTAGTCATCGGTATGGAATGGTTTTATTTATCGCATCAGAAGTGATGTTTTTTGTTGCATGGTTTTGGGCCTATTTTGATGCAAGTTTATTTCCAGACCAAATCATTGGAGGAATTTGGCCACCAAAAGGAATTCAGACATTAGATCCTTGGCATATACCTTTGATTAATACTTTAATTTTACTTTTGTCAGGAACGACCGTGACCTGGGCTCATCATGCATTACTTGAAAACGATAGAAAAAGTTTAATTCAAGGCTTGGTCTTGACCGTCATCCTTGGTGCAATCTTCACAATGTTTCAAGCGTATGAATATATGGCAGCAACATTTAAGTTAAGTACGGGCATTTATGGATCTACTTTTTACATGGCGACAGGCTTTCATGGCTTCCACGTTTTAATTGGAACTATATTTCTTGCTGTGTGTTTATTTAGAGCTAGAAAAGGTCATTATACCCCTGATCATCATTTTGGCTTTGAAGCTGCAGCTTGGTACTGGCATTTTGTCGATGTAGTTTGGCTATTTTTATTTGCTGCTATTTATATTTGGGGCAGTTAATTTTTTTTGAAAAAAATAATATTTACCAGTTTTAGTTTTCTCATCATCATTTTATTATTTAGCCTGGGAACTTGGCAGTTAATAAGATTAAATTGGAAACAACAACTTATCGAAGATATTTCTGTATCTATTAACAAGCCAGCATTAGAAGTGAGCGACTTGGCTCAAGTAAAAAGTTTTCAAAATATAAAGTTATCAGGTGATTTATTTAAAAAAAATTATTTTATCTATCAATTAAATGAAAAAGGAAAATATGGATTTAATTTAATTTCATTGATGAAAGTCAATGAAAATTATTCTGTTCTAATTCAAAGAGGATGGGTCAATTCGATTAAAGATGAATATAAATTTAATTTGAATAATGAACAATATAAGCTTTCTGGCAGGGTAGAAAATATTAAGCCCAAAGGTTTTTTTACTCCAAATAACGATACAAATTTAGAATTTAAGTATTATATTGATGTAGGGTTATTAGAGACTATTAATAAAGTAAAAATTTATCCATTTATTCTTATTCAGACATCTAAAGACGGACAATTTGAGAATATTAAAAATTTACAAAATTTAAACATTACAAATAATCATTTACAATATGCTATTACTTGGTTTGTTTTGGGATTTTGTATATTAATCGCTTTTTGCTTTTATAGAAAAAAATATAAATAATTATGCAGTATTACAGTACCAGAAATAAAAAAGATAAATTTACTTTTGAGCAAGTTTTTTTAAATGCCCTTGCAGCAGATGGTGGCTTGTATATTCCCGAGTCTATTCCAGTTTGGAGTCAAGAGACAATAGAAAATATGAAAGACCTTTCATTTCAAGAATTGTCATTTGAAATTTTTAAAGTTTTTACAGGAAGCACATTCGAAAATGAAGAGTTAGCTTCTATTATTAATCATTCTTATTCAACTTTTAAAATACAAGAGGTGGTCAAATCTAAAGTTGTAGATGGCATTAGTTGTGTTGAATTATTTCATGGTCCTACATTGGCTTTTAAAGATGTGGCCATGCAAGTATTGGGCAATATGTATCAAAACTTATTAAGTAAAAGTAAAAATAAAATGAATTTAGTAACAGCTACATCAGGAGATACAGGCGCTGCTGCTATTGATGCTTTAAAAAGTAAACCTTATTTAAATATTTTTGTCCTTCATCCAGAACATAAGGTTTCGGAAACGCAAAGAAGACTAATGACAAGTGTTGCAGACTCAAATGTTTTTAATATTGCAATTCAGGGTACCTTTGATGATTGTCAGTACCTAGTCAAAGAAATGTTTAATGATAAAGAATTTAGAAATAAAATTCAAATGTCAGGAGTTAACTCTATTAACTGGGCAAGAATTGTAGCTCAAATAGTTTATTACTTTTATATCTATTTAAAACAATCAGTTTTTAAAAGAATGATTGTGTCCGTTCCAACAGGTAATTTTGGAGATGTTTATGCTGGTTATGTTGCAAAAAAAATGGGTCTACCTATAGAAAAACTAATTATTGCCAGCAATCATAATAACTTACTTGAAAACTGTATTGCCACAGGACTATACAAGCCATCAACAGTGAAACCCTCGATTTCTCCAAGTATGGATATTCAAGTTGCGAGTAATTTTGAAAGGATTGTGTTTGATATATGTGAACACAATGATTTAAGAGTTAAGCAATTAATGCAAGATCTTAAAGAAAAAAAACAATTTCAATTAAGTGATATAGAATTAAGTAATTTACAAAAATATTTTTTAGCTTGCAGTGTTTCAGAAGAAGAGACAAAGAATACTATTGCAGAGCTACACAGGGCATTTGATGTTATTTTAGATCCACATTCTGCTATTGGATTTTACGCACTTAAAAAGCTGGTTTCATTCGACAATAACTATTCATACTTTTGCTTAGAAACAGCGCATCCTTGCAAATTCCCCGATGCTATACATGATGCGATACAAATGGATCCTCCAGTTCCAAATTTTGTAAAAGAGATTTTCGCAAAGAAAGAGAAATTCGTGGTTTTAAAAAATGATTTAGATAGCTTAAAAAAATATATTATTTTAAAAGCTAGTTAGTTTGATCTTGAGCTGCCTTTCTAGCAGCTTCATCTACTAAGTTATTATATCGATTTGTTGAATGACCTTTAACCCACTGCCAGTTTATAATTTTATTTTCTCTTAATTTATCTAACTCAACCCATAAATCTTTATTTTTTACAGGTTGTTTATTTGCAGTCATCCATCCATTTTGTTTCCATTTATGTATCCAATCTTCAATTCCATTTTTTACATATTTAGAGTCAGTAAAAATATTTATCTTATTCGATTTGATTTTTAGCAATGACTTAATTACTGCCATTAACTCCATTCGGTTATTCGTTGTTTCTTTTTCTGAGCCAGAAATAATTTCTTCATCTTGCTGGCTAATAATCAGTGCCGCCCAGCCTCCCTTGCCAGGATTACCAGAGCATGCACCATCCGTATAAACAATAATATCATCTTTCATGATTGGGAAATCTTTTCATATTGTTTATATTGTAAATGAAACTTAATTTTTTGTAGAAATTCATTGGGATTTTTAACTTTAACAATTGCTCCTTTTTGCTGATTAAGTTGATCATATAACCTCGTTAAATAAAATCTGATTGCTGCACCTCGCAAGAGATATGGAAGTGCTAAAATTTCTTTCTGAGTTAATTTTCTTATTTGTTGATAGCCTTTTATTAGGGCTTTTGCTTGATTTACTTTAAATTTGAATTTTGAATCAAAGCATATTGCATTTATGCAGATTGCTAAGTCATAAACATAAGCATCATTACATGAAAAATATAGATCTATAAATCCACTAAATTTTTTCTTTAGAAAAAAAATATTATCGTGAAATAAATCAGCATGAATAATTCCCGAAGGTAAATTACTTGGCCACTGTTTTTTTAAATCTTGTAAAATAGTATCAATCCACTTGCATAAGCGATTAATTTTTTTACTTTTTGATTTTTTAATTAAGTTATTTAGGGCAAACCATGATTGAAGAGATAAGTTATTTTTTCTATAGAGTTTAATATTTTTAGTAGCTAGATGAAGTTTTGCTATATTATTTCCTATGATTTTACTTTCATTTAAAGAATGGTTTTTTTTTTCTTTACCATGAACAAAGCTGGTAATAGATGCTAATTTTTTTTCAACTGTGAATAAGAATTTTCTTTTTTTATTTAAAATTGGCTTAGGGCAGTTGATTTGTTTAGCATTTAGCTTTTGCATTAAATGCATAAAAAAGGGTAATTCTTTACTATTCACCCTTTTTTCATAAATAGTTAGGATAAATTTATTTTTATTTGTTATTAATAAGTAATTTGTATTTTCTATCCCTTTTTTAATGCCAATAAGCTTTTTAAGATGACCAATATTATAATCTTTTAGAATTAACTGAACTTGAGAGAATGATATTTCAGTATAAATAGCCATTACTGAAGAGTTGAAGGAATTTTAAATGTAACATTTTCTGTTGCAGATGTAACTTCTTCAATTTGAACATTTCTAATTTTTTTAATTTTTTTTATTAAGTTTTGAATTAAGATTTCTGGAGCAGAGGCACCTGAAGATAAACCCAAATTTTTACAGTTTAATATTTGTTCTTCAGGAAATTCTAGGTCAGTATGTAACAACAAACTATTTTCACAGCCATTTTTTTTTGCCACCTCTACCAGCCTTTGTGAATTGGATGAATTTCTACTTCCAATAATTAGAAATAAGTCGCACTTTGGTGCAATTAATTTTACGGCAGCTTGTCTGTTGGTTGTGGCATAGCAAATATCCTCTTTTATTGGCCCCTTGATTGTCGGGAATTTATTTTGCAAACTTTGAATTATTTCTTTTGTATCATCAATAGATAGAGTTGTTTGGGTAATGTATGCATATTTTTTTTCCTTTAAGGGTAAAATTGTTTCTACATCTTCTTTATTTTGGATGAGTTCAATATTATTGTTATCGATTTGACCCATGGTTCCAATAACTTCTGGATGATTTTCATGTCCAATTAAAAAAATGTGGTAGCCTTGTCTATTTAGCTGCTCTGCCTCACGATGCACTTTGGATACAAGAGGGCAAGTTGCATCAATATAAAGTAAATTTTTAAATTTTGCATCATCAACTACTTTTTTGGCCACACCATGAGCAGAAAAAATTACAGGTCTGCTAGTATCTTCGATATCATCAAGCTCATCTACAAAAATTGTTCCCATTTCCTTAAGTTCTTGCACAACATGCTTGTTATGTACTATTTCATGGCGCACATATATTGGCGCTCCAAATTTTTGCAGAGATTTTTTTACAATTTCAACCGCTCGATCAACGCCCGCACAAAAACCTCTTGGACTAGCCAAATAAATTTTTAATTGATTATCTTTTTTTTGTTCTTCCATAAATATATTCTAACATAATATGAGGCAATGTAAGTGACGCAAGTCCAATAAAAATTATTTTTAACATTGCGTTACTAATAGAGAAATCATTACTTAAATAAAATAACATTATCACCGCAATTAAAAAAGTAGCTATTGTTAATGGCAATGAAAGAACCAGAAACCTTTTTAATCCTTGATTTAAGTCATTTGCATCTAGTTCATTAGCTAATGACAATATGTGTTTAGACGAGTGCATGAAGCAAAAGTAAATTGTAAAAGCCAATATAAGAGGTAGGTAATTAAAGATTAATATTATTGATAAATTCTCTATACAAATAATTAAAAAATATCTGAAATTTAATAATTTTAAATATAAATATAAAATTTGTAGAGAAATGAGAATAAATAAATTTAAGTAAAATAAATAATAAAAAAATTTGGGATTAAAATTCCATGTATCAATACCAAGCAATAAAATATCAATAAAATTTGCTGTCTCTTGATTATTTAAATAAAGTGGCGCCGATATTACAAGCAGACCCCTAAAAAAATAAATTAGTCGATTTAAGAAAAAGTTTTTATTAATGAATAATTCTAGATCTTCATGTCCAAAATGAAATGAGGCTACAATAAAAAAGAATATAATTGAAAGTAGAGGAAAGTTTAGCCAAATTAGCAATACTAAAAGGCTAGTTGCAATATACAAAGAATAAAAAATAAGTGGCCAATGTTTATTAAACTTCTTTTGAAATAATAATTTTCCTTTTTGATTATCAAGAGATCCATGAGAAACCCCAATAGTTGCAAGTAAAAAAAAACATATAATTAAATAAAAATTACTTTTGAGTTCTGAAAAATAATTAATAGAAATAGACAATATAACCAGTCCTAAATAAAATAAAAATTGAAAATAAAATTTTTGTTTCAATTTGATATTAGTATCTAGCAAGCTTTTAGTCATAATTATTTTTTCCATCTAAGTACATACTGAAATAAAGTTTTTGTAAAAAGGATTATAGGCATTGTAGAAATAATTTTAATATCTTCTATAAAATTACTCCTGTCAGTTAAAAAATTAATAATTGTTTTCGGGTTGTTTTTTTTAAATAAATTAAAAAAGATAGAGGGCATCCGTTTAGGATTATTTCTAATAACATGTAACAATATCTCATCTAAGAAATTATATTTTTTCGGTCTAGCAGATGGTATGATAATTTTTTTATATTGTTTTAAGGATAATGCTAGTGATTGACTGAATGTTTGAATAGCCTGAAATGTATAGCCAGTACTTAATCTTGTTAAATTTCCTGCCGTCCCAATGGGCACATGTATGTTTGTTGCATAATTAGTATTCTGAAAATTTAAAGGTATAACGCCAAATTCTGTAAAAGTGATCTTCCCTTCAATATTATGTAATTCTAGATATGTTTGAATTTCATCTTGGTACTCTCTCCTTGTTTTAATTTTATTAGAATACCAGGTTGTTTCTATCAGTGCTTTTTTGTTAGTGAAAGGAAGGATATAAAAAAAATGCAAACCATTATCTTGCTTACAATCAAAATTCATAAGATCTAAAATTTTTTTGTTAAAAACTTCTTTTTTTGTTTCAATTTCTACACCAAAAAAATGTTGATAAATTGAGGATTTACTAGGTTTTGTTTTTACAAGACTGTCAAAAATTATTTTTCCTAAAAATAAGTCTTTATTAGTTTTAATAATATTTTTTTTAATATTTAAAATTTTACAGTTATTGACAATTTTAATATTTTTATTCTTATTTAAATTTTGAAGGATAAAATTATAGAATTTTTTTGAATCAATAGTCCGATAGGGGCTATGTTTGCAATCTATGTCTAGTTTTTGGTTTTTCCAAATAACATTAAATTTATTCCAGCTTTTAATTACGCACTTTGAAAAAAGATTATTATCAAAATCCCAGTAAGACCAATTTTTATCTCTATCATATTTGTTTCTTTTTTCTAAAATACATAGAGTTTTGTATTGCAAACAACCAAGCTTGTGCATGTGATATGCCAGAGATAGTCCTGACAGTCCACCTCCAAGAATTATATAGTCAAATTCTTTCATTTAATTTTATTTTAGTATTTATAAGATTGTGTTCTAGTTTCATATGACTGTGTTTTTCTTGTTTAAAAAATAAAAAAAATAAATCAAATAAAGAAAAAATTGTTTGTACTAGTTTTTCAAAATTATTTACATATATTTTTCCTGACTTGTCATAATTATAGATATTATTTTTTTGCAAAATTTTTCGACCAATTTGCCTATAAACTCTTCTTGCAATTAATATAGCCAATCTACTTCTCAAGGGTATTTTTTTACAAGCAACAAAAGCACTTTCATAAAATAATTCTGCTTTAAAAATTATTTTTTTAATCTCATTAAAATTATGTCGAATGTAATACCTGTTATTTTTTTTATCTTCATTAACATCTCTAGCAATATTTGTAAGTTGCATTGCAATACCAAGGTCAATTGCTCCAAGCAAAGAATCCCTATCTTTTACTTGTAGTATTTTTGCCATCATCAAACCCACAGTTCCTGCAACTCTATAGCAGTATATATAAAGATTTTTTTTATCATGAATAATATGTTTGCTTTTTAAATCAGATTGTACTCCGTCAAATAAATCTAAAATAATTTTTTTAGAAATATTTTCTTTAATTAACAGGTACCAAATATTCTTGATAATTTTTGATGTATATTTTTTTTGTAAAAATTGTTTTTTAAAATGTAAAAAATTAATTTTTTTTATCTTTAGATCTGAATGATCATCTACAATATCATCAACTGTTCTACAAAAATCATAAAGCATTGAACATTGTTGAAAAATTGTTTTTTTTAAAAAAAAACCAGCCCAGCTAAAGGATTTAGCATGTGTATGTAACAAGCTTTGTTTTCTCATTTTATAAAAGCTTATCTAATACTTTTGCTGAGGAAAGAACCCCAGGCATTCCTGCACCAGGATGTGTACCTGCGCCAACAAAAAACATATTAGAAAAAATTTCCGATTGATTGTGAAATCTAAAATATGCAGATTGAGTAAATTTTGGCTGAATAGAAAATCCAGATCCGTGCAAAGTTGATAGTTCTTGTTCAAAATAATCTGGCGTTAAATAAAAATCACTTACAATATTTTCTCGTAAATTTGGCAAAGTGGTTTTTTCCATTTTTGCAATTACCAACTCTTTAAAACTATCTCCTTTTTCTTTCCAATTAATACCAGACAAATTATTTGGAACTGGCACAAGGACGTAAAAAGCATCATGATTTTCAGGAGCCATACTGGGATCGGTTGCTGTGGGTCTATGTAAATAATAACTAATATCATCTGTTAAAATTTTATCTTCAAAGATTTTTTTTAAGTGATCTTGGTATGAATTACCAAAGCAAATAGTATGATGGGCAATATTATTATATTTTTTTTTACTTCCAAAATAATAAACAAATAAACCCATAGAATAATTCATTCTTTTAATTTTTTGATTAAATAAAAAATTATATTGATTATTTGATTTAATTAAATTTTTATAAACGTTGGGAGGATCTGAATTACATATTAAATAATCACAATTAATAATCGAACCATTTTTTAATTGTATACCTGTAATTTTTTTATTTTTGGTTAAAAATTCAACAACTTCAGCATTCTTTAAAATTGTAATATCTTCTTCTTTCATAAGTTTTTCTAATGCTTCTACTATTTTTCCTGTCCCACCCATCGCATAATGAATTCCCCATTTTTTTTCTAAAAATAAAATTAAGGCATAGATGGCAGTGGTACTAAAAGGGTTTCCACCAACAAGTAATGGATGCATACTAAATATTCTTCTTAATTTTTCATTTGAAATATAACTAGATACTAATTGATAAACAGACTGATAACTTTTTAATTTTAACAAAGCTGGTATTTGCTTAATCATAAATAAAAAATTATTAAATGGCTTGTCAGATAATTCTACAAATCCTTTGTTAAATATTTTTTCTGTAAACGTTATAAGTTTTTTGTAACCATTCAAATCATTTGAAATCTTGCTAATTTGACTCTCCATCTCATTTTCATTACCTGAATAGTTAAACACTGAGCCATCGTTGAAAACAAATCTATACCATAGATCAAGAGGAACAATTTTAACATAATCCTCTATATTTTTTTTAAAAAGAGAGAATAATTCATTAAACAAATAGGGAGCGGTAACTACGGTAGGTCCAGCGTCATAGGTGAAACCATCTTTCGTAAAAACCCTGGCTCTACCACCTAAGTCTGCCTGTTTTTCTAATAATGTGACTTCATAACCTTTTGCCCGCATTCTCAATGCTGCAGCTATTCCGCCAAAGCCTGATCCAACTACAATTAGTTTATTCTTCATTTTAATTTAATTTTAGAGTAATTACTTTTACTATGAATAATCAAAAAACAACAAAAAATTCTCCAGAAAAAGTAATTTTAGAAAAAGGCAAAAAGTATTTTTGGTGTACTTGTGGACTATCAGGAAAACAGCCTTTTTGTGATGGATCACATAAAGTTTCTACCGATTTTAAATCTATGCATTTTGAAGTTGAGGAAACAAAGGAATATTATTTGTGCAATTGTAAAAAAACCAATAATCAACCTTATTGTGATGGCTCTCACAATAAATAAAAATTTTAAATATTTTTTTTAAGATTTTCTAAGTTCTCTTTAACGCTAGAAAAATTAATTTCCTCAATTTTGTTTTTTTCAATAGTTTGAGAAATTAATTTTTTTGCACTTTCCACAGCAATGATGGTTGATAATTGCTTAACTTCTTTCATAGCATTGTTTTTTGCTTGATTGATTTTTTCAGTAATATTCTTTTCTTTTGAATCAAGCATGTTTTTAATTTTTTCTTCCATAACAATACTTTCGTCTTCATTCATTTTGGATGCTCTGGAAAGAATTTCATCACATTCGATTTTAGAATGATCTAATTGATTTTGATATTTGCTTAATAATTGTTCGCTTTCTAATTTTAATTTTTCTGCCTCGTCAATTTTCTTAGTAATTTCTGAAATTTTATCATCCAAAGAGCTTGCAATCATACCTGGAATTTTTTTGTAAATAAGAAACCCAAAAAATATTACAAAAGATACTGCTACCCAAAAAGTTGCATCCATTTAATTTAGCTCCTTTAAATAATTTTTTGAAACTTCTTCTACAATAGCATTAACGCTAGCTTTGTTTGCTTCAATTTTAGATATTTTTTGTACCAATTCTCTTGCCACTTCAGAAGAAATAGATCCAATATTTTGAATAGCTTCTTTTTTAAAAGATTGAATTTCTTTATCTACTTCTTCTAATTTAACTTCTAGTTTAGTATTAAGCTCTTTCTTTTTATTTTCAAATTCTTCTTGAAGCTTTTTTTTATTTTCATTGATTAAATCTTTTGCCTCTTTTTTTGCATTCTCAATTAATGACAAGTATTCTTGATACTTTTTCTCTGCCTGGTTTTTTAAATTTTTTGCTTCATCAATATGATCACTGATATGATCATCTCTTTGTTCAATGCTTTCTGAAAGTCTTGGAAGTGCAATTTTTGCAATGACTAGATATAAAACTGAAAAAGTAAGCGCTAACCAAAATATTTGTGGAATCCAGGACTCAGGGTTTAATTGCGGCATACCCGCTTTCTCTGCTGCTAGTGCAGCAGAGCTACTGAATGTGATAAATAATACTAAAAATTTATCCATTAATAGTTAAAAAGCGAAAAGTATTATTAAAGCGACAACCAATCCAAATAATCCAGTTGCTTCTGCTAAGGCAAAACCTAGCAGTAAGTTTGGAAATTGTTTTTGAGCTGCTGATGGGTTTCTCATTGCTCCTGATAAATAATTACCAAAGATAGTACCAATGCCAACCCCTGCTCCTGCTAATGCGATTGCAGCCAATCCTGCTCCAATCATTTTTGCTGCTTCTAGTTCCATTTTCTTTCCTCCTTGTTGTTAGTGATGTAAGTGAAGTGCATCATTTAAATAAATGCACGTTAATATTGCAAAAACGTAAGCCTGTAAGAAAGCGACTAATATTTCTAAGCCTGTAAGTGCAACAGAAAATCCAAGTGGTAACCAACCACCGAGAATACCGAGACTGACTACAAATCCTCCAAATACTTTGAGCATAGTATGTCCAGCCATCATATTTGCAAATAATCGCACCGATAAACTTATCGGGCGACTTAAGTATGAAATAATTTCAATGACAACAATTAATGGCAATAATACAGCTGGAACTCCAGATGGGACAAACAATTTTAAATATGAAATTCCATGCTTAATAAATCCAATGATTGTTACGCCAATAAAAATAAAAAAAGCTAACGCGAAAGTTACTATGATGTGACTAGTAACTGTAAAAGAATAGGGTATCATTCCAACCATGTTGGCGACTAGTACAAATAAAAACAAACTTAAAATGAAGGGAAAATAAGGTCTTGCATCCTTACCCGCTGTATCGCTAATCATTTTAGCAACAAATTCATATATCATTTCTGCAAGCAGTTGCATTTTTCCAGGGATAAGCGATTTTTTTTGTGTAGATAAAATAAAAAAAATTGAAATTAGAGCTACTGTTATCACCATGAATAAACTAGAGTTCGTAAATGATATATCAATGTTACCTATTTGAATTTTTGGACCAATTGAATAAACTTCAAATTGGGTCATTGGATTTGTAGCCATAATTTTAAATTCAGTCTTTATTAATCATTTTTGAGGTTCGCACAACATTTAAAATGCCAGTAATAGCTCCTAGAAAGAAAAAAACTATTAACAAAAAGGGCTTAGTTTCAAGCCATTTATCAAGATAATATCCAATGACACTTGCGACAAAAACTGCAGCAACTAACTCGCTACTTAATCTCATCGCGATACCCAAGGAAGATGTATTTTTCGTTACTTCTTTTTTATCTTTTGGAATAAATTTTTCTAATTTTTTACTTAGATCTTTTATATCTTTCATTTCAACTTGAGGTAGTTAGGCAACCATTTCTTCTGCTTTTTCTAAATCAACGGCAACAAGTTGACTGACTCCTCTTTCGGCCATCGTTACTCCATATAAGCGGCTCATTCTAGACATGGTTAGGGCGTGGTGAGTGATAACTACAAATTTTGTGTCTGTAATATTGGACAGTTCATCTAACAATGCGCAAAATCTTGTTACATTGGCATCATCTAGTGGAGCATCTACTTCGTCTAAAATACAAATAGGAGCGGGGTTAATTAAGAATACTGCAAATATTAGAGCCATAGCCGTGAGAGCTTGCTCACCCCCAGATAGAAGGGTAATTGATTGCAATTTTTTTCCTGGAGGACTAACCATCATTTCTAATCCAGCTTCTAATGGATCGTCAGACTCTATTAGTTCTAGTCTTGCATTACCACCAGCAAATAATTTTGTATAAACATCATTAAATTTTCTACTTACTTTTTCAAATGCATCTAATAATCTTTCTCTTCCTTTTTGATTCAGATCATTAATCGAGCTTTTTAGTTTTTGTATTCCTTGAACCAGATCTTTACGATCATTCATCATTTTGTCTATTTGGTCTTGTAATTCTTGGGTTTCGTTATCAGCTCTTAAATTTACTGCACCCATTCTTTCTCTTTGATCTTTGAGTTTTTGAATTTGAGAGTCGATTTTTTCAATTTCAATATTTTCTTCAGGATCTATGTTTGCAAAGTTTGGAAGTTCATCAATACTATGTTTAAAATCACTTAGTGATTTGAGTTCAATTTCTTTTTTTTTAGTTTTTAGTCCTTCCAAGATTGTTTGAGATCTAACTTTTCTTTCTGTGATACCAAGAACTGTATCGTTTATTTCGTAAAGTTTTTGATTAATATTTTTAATATTTTCTTCTTTCGTTTTTATTTTATTTTTTAGTTCTGCAATATCTTCTTCAATATTCTTAATATTTTGTAAGTAGGTACCTTTTTTTTCTGCAATTGTTTCAGGTTTTACTTCCTCAATATTAAGCAAAGTCTCATTTTCTTTTAATCTTTGATTAAGTTCTTGTAGCTTTGCTTCTGAACTTTGTTTTAAATCGTTCCAATTTTTAATTTCATTTTCAATGCTCAGTAATCTCTCTTTTCTTTTAATACTGTCTTGTTTAATAGTTTCATATTTACCTAAACGAGAAGCATATTTTTCTTGAAGATCAGAAATAGTTTTAATTTTATTATTAAAATCATCTTTTAATTGATTAGCTAATTCGATACTTAAGCCATCATTTTCACTGGAAGCCGTAAGTTCTTCTGAAAAATTTGAAAGTTTTTTTTCTAGGCCATTTGTTTCTTCATATAAAGAGCTAAATTTGTTTTCAATATCCTCCTTTGTTAGCTGAGACAGATTCTCGAGTATATTTTTAAAATTATTGTTGATTTCAATCATTCCAAACAAACAATTGTCAGCTTTATCTTTTATTTTTTTTAGTTCGACACCACTTATTTCAGAAAAAATTTTTTCCGAAAGTTCGTTTAAAGATGCCTGTTCTACATTTAAATTTTCTAAAGCTTCCTGATATGATTTGTGTGCCTTTTGTTCGATATCAATATAATTTTTATCTAATTCAACAATTTCCTCTTTTTCTTTGACAAGCCTTTTTTCATTAGAGGAGGCATCATTTACTATTTGTTTTTCTCTATCAGTATCAATGTACAATTGTTTGATTTCTTTTTTAATTTTTTCAATTTCATTTTTAGCTCTATTTTCTTCCTCATTAATTTGTTCAAACTCTAGGTTCAGTCTTTGTAATTTGGCGTTTAATTGAGCGTTTTCATCTCTAAGAGGATTTAAATTTTGACTTTCTTCTTTTAGAGAATTTTCGTTAAAATTTTTATCAATATTTACAGCGCTAATTTCATCTTCAACTTCACCCAACTCTTCACTTGCCTGTTGAATATTTACCTCAACATCCTTATGTTGAAAAAAAACTAGTTTTGCTTCAAGATTTTGAATATCTGTAGAAATTGTTTTATATTTTGATGCCTCTTCTGCTTGTTTAAGCAGATTCTTTAACTGATTTTCAATTTGTTTCATAATGTCATCAGCTTTTTTTAAATTATTTTCTGCAGCAGTTAATCTAAGTTCCGCTTCATGTCTTCGAACGTGCAACCCTCCAATTCCAGCTGCTTCTTCTAGAATAGCTCGTCTGTCCGTTGGTTTTGCAGTAACCAAAGATCCAACTCTTCCTTGACTGACCATCGAAGGTGAGTGAGGACCAGTTGACAAGTCAGCAAATAAAATTTGAATATCTTTTGCTCTTACTTCGTTGCCATTTAAATAATATTTAGACCCTTTGTCTTTTTCTATTTTTCTTCTAACTTCAATTTCAGGCATATCGCTAAACTGAGGTAGGCGATTGTCATTCTCAAGTTTAAGAGCAACTTCACATAAATTTTTAGATGGCCTTGAAGTTGTGCCAGAAAAAATTACATCCTCCATGCCGGATCCTCGTAAACTTTTTGCAGAAGTTTCTCCCATGCACCATCTCAAAGACTCAACTATATTTGATTTGCCGCATCCATTAGGTCCAACTATTCCAGTAAGTCCATCTTCAAAATAAAACGAAGTTTTGTCTGCGAATGATTTAAAACCTATGATTTCTAACTGTTTAAATTTCATTTTTTATTGAAGAGTTTCTATGTATTTTGAAATAGCTTTGTAGGAATATTCACCAGTATATTTTTTACCATTAATTATTATGGTTGGCGTGGCATTAACATTGTACTTTTTAGTACCTTCGATCCTACTTTTTAACACTAATTCTTCATTTTTTTCATTTATAATGCATTTATCAAATTGGTCCCCCGTCATATTAAACTTCAGGGCAATCTTTTTTAATTTATTATTAACCTCTTTTATGTCTTTTCCAGAACTCCAATTTCTTTGTTCAGAATAAATTGTATTAAAAAATTCTAGTAATTTATCTTGTTGGATACATTTAGAAATTTTTCCGGCATTTAATCCCTGCAAGTCCAATGGAAAGTCTTTGTGTATTATTTTTAACCTTCCTTTACTTGTATAGTTTTTTATTAAATCAGGAACAACTTCGAGATGAAAATTTGCGCAATGGGGGCATGTAGGTGAAGAAAATACTTCCATAGAGATTTTGGCAGATGCATTTCCAATCATTAAATCTTTTTCTTGATTGGCAAATACAGACGAATGAAAAAAAATAATAAAAAATACTAAACTTTTAGTTATAATTTTACTTATCATTTGAATTAAAAAAATTTTTAAAGGCATGTTTAAGTTTATCGTTTTTTATTAAGCTTATTTGTTCCGATGCATTATTGCTTAGAGAAGGTATGGTTTTCATTTTTCTTTCATCTAAATCATTAGCTTTAAAAGAGTTGATGATTATTTTGCTAATAAAATTATAACCAAAATAAGAATTTAGTTTCTCAATGATGTAATCTCTTGAGTAGTCAATCTCAAGAAGAAATTCTTTAGGAACCCTTAAAAAAAGAATTCTTTCTTGCTGAGCTGTGGATTGTTTTAATTTTTCAGGACTTGATATATTTGCAAGTTCAGCGCCCACAATTGATTTCCAATTCGATTTAACTTCGCTTAAGGAACTTTTTTGCGAACTCGCTAGTTTTTTCACTTCCTTAGAAAGAACTAATTTGATTGGTTTTAAGCCTTGATATACTTTGTCTTTGGTAAATTTTTTCATTTAAGGTGGTTATGAGTCAATTATTATCAAAAAAAATTATTGCATGGTATCAAAAACACAAAAGATCCCTGCCATGGAGAACTCATAGAAATGCCAAGGATAGAGATTACAAAGTATTGATTAGTGAATTTATGTTACAACAAACCAAAGTATCAACTGTAATTCCTTATTTTAACAAATTTTATAAAAAATTTCCCAACATAAGCAGTCTTGCAAAAGCACGTATCACGAGTGTTTTAAAACAATGGGAAGGTCTTGGTTATTATCGTAGAGCGCGAAATTTACATTTAACCTCTAAAATTTTGAATAAGGATTTCGACTCAAGTCTGCCAGCAGATATCAATCAATTAAAAAATTTACCTGGAATAGGTGATTACACAGCGTCAGCAATAATGGCGATTGCTAAAAACAAATCATTCATTGGAATTGACGGCAATGTAAAAAGAGTTCTGTCTAGAATTTTTGCAATTCAACAAAATAAAGACTTTATAAAAAATATAGAAAAAAAAATCATAACAATGAAGGTAAGTAAAAATTGTAGCGACCTCATGCAGGGTATTATGGAAATTGGCGCTTTGCTGTGCAGCCCAAAAAAACCAGATTGCCAAAAATGTCCTATTCAAAAGTATTGTAAGTTTAGTTTTCGACCTAACGCAGAGATAATTCCATCAAGAAAAATTAAAGAGAAGTATTTTTATGCTTTTTTTATAGAAAAAAAAAATCAAATTCTATTTTCATATAATAAAAGTTTTAATTTTTTAAAAGAAATGATTAATTTACCTCTAGTGGAAATAGAGAAAAATCATAGCCTAACAAAAATAACAAAAACACTTTTTGATAAATTTGAAATAAAAAATACACCATTAAAAAAAATTAATTATAATATTTCTAATTTTAAAATGATAATTACAATTGTTTATTTAAAAAATAACTTAAAATTCAATAATCAAAACTTTTTTTGGATTGATAAAAAAAAAATCAAACAAAAAATTTTATCAGTTTTGACAAAAAAATTAATTGAAGCATCTAATTAAAATGAAAAAAAAAATTTCTATTGCCATTATTGGTTCGGGAATAGCAGGACTAACATTAGCTAATTTTTTGCATAAAGAAAAAAATTTGGAAATAGAAATATTTGAAAAAGATAATATAAAAAATTCATCTACAAGTGGAATTCAAATTTCTAATAATGCTAGAATAATTTTAAATAAAATTAATTTTAATCAATTTAATAAAAAAAATTATTGCAATATCCATTCTATCAAAATTTTTGATTACAAAAATTTAAGTAAGATTGCATCCTTAAATATGAATTTCTTTAATAAAAAAAATAGTGAATATTTTTGCATAGAAAGAAATAAATTAATTTCTTTTTTACTTAACCAGCTAAACAAAAATATTAAAATTCATACTAATAAAAAAGTAATAGAAATTAAAACTGAAGATACTAATCAAATATTTTTTCAAGACGGTCAAATGAAGAAATTTGATATTGTTGTTGCATGTGATGGTATTTTTTCAAACTTAAGAAAAAAATTATCGAAAGAAAATTTATCTTTTAGACATACTGCAACAGCATACAGGGGAATTATTAAAAACATGGGAAAAATTTATTCTGAAAAGGTTAATTTATACTTGGGAAAAAAAAAACACTTAGTCATTTATCCAATTAACCAAAATTATGATTTAAGTTTTACAGGAATTACTAATGATCTTAATGGTCGATCTAAGCAAACATACCAGCATTTATCACGCAAAAATGAAATTAAGCATTTTTTACGAGATTTTCATCCATTAATCAGAAAGTCGATTGAAAAATGTAAAAATATTTATACATGGCCAATTTATAGTCATTCAAATACTTTCTTTGGAAAAAAAAATGTTTTTTTTATTGGCGATTCTTCTCATGCCATGGCTCCTTTCCAGGCGCAAGGAGCAGCCCTGGCTATTGAAGATGCATATATTTTATCTAAATTAATAAAAAATAATCTCTTTTCTGTTAAGCAAATGGAAAAAATAAGGTTAAATCGAATTACAATGATAAAAAAAAGAGTTGAACGAAACTTGATAATTTTTCATCTGCATAACATAATTTTACAAAAGATAAGAAATTTTATTCTTAATATTGTTTGTAATAAAAAATTACTTGCGACGATGTTTTTTGGAAAAATTTTTAATTTTAAAGCTTAATTACCAGATCTAATTTTTTGTCTTAAATAATCGATAGGCATCATTTTGCCTTCAATATTAAAATGCCAGTAAGACCAACCATTACAAGAGGGTGCACCTTCAAGTTGAGCTCCAACTTTGTGAATAGATCCAGTAATATTTTTGTAACCTATGCTTCCATCAGCCATCACTTTTGCTGCATATTTTTTTTTGTTATCATATAAAGTAATACCAGGCTCAATTATCCCACTTTCAACAAGCATTCCAAATGGTATTCTTTTTTCGTTTCTCTTTTTTTCAATAGTTTTTAAATATGGATCTTTTATCGGTCTAATTAATTCTATTCTTTTTTTTGCAACATCAAGATATTTTTTTTCTTTTTCAATACCAACATAATTTCTACCTAATTTTTTTGCTACCGCACCAGAAGTTCCAGTACCAAAAAATGGATCTAAAATTAAATCACCCTTGTTAGTTGTCGCTAAGATTATTCTGTAAAGCAAGGCCTCTGGTTTTTGGGTGTTATGAGCCTTTTCTCCATTTGATTTACATCTTTCTTTTCCACTACAAATAGCTAAGTTCCAGTCAGATCTTAGTTGTTTATCATCATTAAAACATTTTAATGAATTATAATTAAATGTATATTTTGATTTATCCGATTTAGCTGCCCAAATTAATGTTTCATGGGCATTAGTAAATCTTGTTCCCTTAAAATTTGGCATAGGATTTTTTTTATTCCAAATTACGTCATTTAGAATCCAAAAATTTAAATCTTGAATAATTTTACCTACTCTAAAAATATTATGATAGGTTCCAATCACCCATAAAGCTCCATCTTTTTTTAAAACTCTCTTACATTCTTTAAGCCATGCTGTGCTAAAATCATCATATGTTTGAAAGTTTTTAAATTGATCCCACTTATCATTAACAGCTGACACTTTGCTATTATCTGGTCTTTGAAGTTCTTTATCTAATTGTAAATTGTATGGTGGATCTGCAAAAACTATATCAAATGTTTCATCTGGTATTGATTTTAAGATTTCAATAGAATTTCCCTGAAAAATTTTATTTTTTAAATGATTTTTGTCTAATTTCATATTCAACCCAAGGTAGAATAAACTTTAAAGCAGTTTTAAAGTCAACAAAGGTCTTACTATGATTAGTGCTAAATTTATTTTGAAGACAATATCTTGTGTATCGGTGCAAAAGATTGTCTGTGAAAAGAAGTTACTCCAAATTTTTTTATATTTAGCAAGTGTTCTTGAGTTCCGTAGCCTGCATTTTTTTCCCATCCATAGTTAGGATATTTTTTAGATAATAAGTTCATTAAATTATCTCTTAAAACTTTTGCAACTATAGATGCGGCAGCTATAGAAGGGAATTTTTGATCACCCTTAATTTTGGGAATAATATTTTTTTTTGATTTATCAAAACTATATGGTCCATCTACAAGTATAGTGTTGTTTGTTAATTTAAAAGGATCAACTGCTCTTTTCATAGCTAATAAAGATGCATGCAAAATATTAAGTTTGTCAATTTCAAGTACACTTGCAACACCAACCGAGTAATTGCAATTATTTATAATTGTTTTAAAGAATAATTCTCTATTCTTTTTACTAATTTTTTTTGAGTCGTTAATTCCTTCTATTTCAAAATTATTGTTAGCAAATAAAGCAACTGCAATTACAGGTCCGGCTAATGGTCCTCTTCCAACTTCATCAACACCTATAATATTTTTATATATTTTTTTCTCTTGTTCAAAAGTGATCACAAAATTATTTTAAGCCATCAATTTTTTTTTGTAGATTTTGCAAATCTACCCATGCATTTCTTTTTTGATTTTCATGACGTAGTAAAAAACTTGGATGAAAAGATGGCAAAACTAATATACCTAAATTTTTAATATTTAAGTTTATCCATTTTCCCCTATCTGTGGTTAGATTGTATTTGTCGTCAAATAATATTTTAAGTGCAAATGAGCCAAGCAAATAAATAATTGATGGTTTAACTAACAAAATATGATCTATTAAATACTTTTTCATTAGTTGTGCATCAGTGTTATTGAGCACGTCTTTTTGATCTACTCTAAAATTTATTGCATTTGTTAGATAGACTTTATTTCTATCTAAATTAATTGCCCCAAGCATTTTATTTAATAATTCTCCTTCTGCCCCTGTAAATAATTTCATTTCAGTTACATCATTTTTTGAGGGCATATCGCCAATAATCATTATTTTTGAATTTAAACTTCCATCAAAAAAAACAAACTGATTATCAATTTTATTAAATCTTAAAAATTTTTTTTTTATTTTAGAAAAAAGAAATTCTATATGCTCTTTTTGGGAACTAATATTTTTGCTGCTATTATTTTTTGTATATATTAAGCTGTTATAAATATCTGTTGAGTGATAATAATATTTAATATTTTCGTTTAAATGTTTATTTGTACTTTTCATAAATATGGGTAAAAAAACTTTTATACATCTTGTAATACTATCTTTTTTAATCTTTATAAATTTAAAAGATGCAAAAGCCTCAATATTTCTATCAAAAGAGAGCTTGTTAAATTCCTCTGACTATATTTCCAATTATTTAAAAGGAGCTTTATCTGAAAAAAATAACAATTATTTCCAATCAAAAAACTATTTTGCAAAGACTAAAAAACTAAGTTCTGAGCATTTAGAATATTCTAGACAATATGTAAGTTCTTTAGTTTTAAATGAAAAAATTAGTGACGCATTCACCTATATTCAATCCTTAGATCAAGCAGCACAAGAAAATTATTTATTTAATTTAGTACAAAGTATTTTTTTAATCAAAAATGGTAACTACTTGCAGGCAAAAAAAATACTTCGATATCCTGAAGATAATAAAAATTTAAATGATGAGTTGCTAAGCTACATCCATCTTTGGCTCGACACATCTTTTTCCAAGAAACAAGAATCTATTTTAAAAATAGAACAATTTAAAAGTAATTTTCAAAATATAAAATTAATTCAAAGCATGTTAATTTATGATTATCTAGATTTTAAAGATTTATATAAACAAAAAGCTAATTTGGTTTTAAATCAACAACAGCTTGGTAGGTATCATTATTTTCATGTAGTTCATTTATTAAAGAATAATAATTTTATTGCAGCAAAAAAAATTATTAAAAAACAACTTGATTATAATGCCAGTAATTTACTAATTAAACAAAGCTTTATTGAATTAGAAAATAAAAATATTAATTTTTTTATTAATTCTTTTGACTCTAGAAATATAGATAATGGATTGTCAGAATTATTTTATTTATTTGCAAATTTAATGCAGCAGCAAGAGAATTTAGAGTTGTCTAAATTATATTTTTCAATTTCGCACTATTTAAATCCAGATTTTTCTTCAAATTATGTTTTGAAATTTGAAAATTATCTTATTGAAAATAATTCTGATGCTTTAGAATTAGCTACTAAAATATCTTCGATTGGAAGTGAATTCGAGTGGTATGCAAATTATCAGTTATTGACTCATCCTACGATTTTAAATGAATCAAAAAAACAAATTATTTTACAGAAGTTGGAAAATGAAATTAAAAAAATAAAATTTTTTAAGTTTTCTAAAACTATGAATTTAGCTAATTACCACCGTAGTAAAAAAAATTACGATATTGCACTTAGTCTTTATAAAGACATTGAGGGTATCAAGGATATAGATAGGGTTGACTGGAGATATTACTACTTTAGAGGCATTTGTAACGAACGACTAGGTAATTGGATTGAAAGTGAATCTGATCTACTAAAATCTATAAGCTTATCTCCTAAACAATATACAGTCATAAATTATCTCGCTTATAGTTGGCTTGAAAGAAAAACAAATATTTTAAAAGCAAAAAAAATGCTTGAAGAGGCCGTAAGTTTAAGTCAGTGGGAGCATGGCTATATTATAGATTCATTGGGCTGGGCTTACTTCTTGCTTGAAGACTACACTAAGGCAGAAAAACTTTTGCAACTTGCATATGAGAAAACGCCATATGAATTTGAAGTTTATGATCATTATGGAGATGTTTTGTGGAAAAATAATAAAAAAATACAGGCAAGATATGTATGGAAAAAAGCTATTAAATTAGATGGGGTAGAAAAAGAAAAAATAGATAAATTAAATCAAAAATTTTTAGATGGTATTAATTAAGCAAGATACAATCTTATCACCAGCCAAAATAAATTTATTTTTAAAAGTTATAAAAAAGCAATCTAATGGATTGCACCAAATTTATAGCTTAGTTTCACATGTCAATTTGTTTGATAAAATTTACATCTCCGAATCAAGTAAAGACCAAATTAAATTTATTGGAAAATTTTCTAAGAATATTTCTTTAAAAAAAAATTCAATTTTTAAAGTAATGCATTATTTGAGATTTTATTATCCTTTTTTAAGAAAGAAAAAATTCAATATTAAAGTTGAAAAAAATATTCCAAGCGGAGCTGGGTTAGGCGGGGGCACTTCAAATGCGGTAAGTCTTTTAAAATTTATTCTCAAAAAATATGAGTTACAATTAAATAAACATAAAATGAAATCAATTTTAAAAAAAATTGGTTCAGATTCTTATATTTTTCTTAATGACTATCAAAAAATAATTTATGGAACTGGAGATAAATATAAAAAATTTAAATCTAATTTAAAATTAAATTTATTTTTAATTTTTCCTAATAAAAGTAATTTAACTCAATTAATTTATAAATCACACCAACGTATTAACGTAAAATATAATTTAACTTTAATAATAAAAAGTTTACATAAAAATAAATTTAAATTTTTTGAAAAAAATCAAAATGATTTATTATTTTCTGCAATAAAAAATAATTCTAGACTAAAAAAATTATTTGAATTACTTAAAGCTAAATCACACCTTAAATTGCTGCAGTTGACTGGTAGCGGATCCTGTTGTTTTGTTGTTTTGCGAAATAAAAAAAACCTTTTAAATTGTCAAAAAATCGTTAAAAAACACTGTAAAAGTTATTGGACAGCGGTAGTCAAAACTACTACATAGCTATTTATATTGGGGCTTAGCCAAGCGGTAAGGCATCGGTTTTTGATACCGACATTCCCAGGTTCGATCCCTGGAGCCCCAGCCACCAAGAGAAAATATGTCAGATAATTTAAATCATATTTCTGAGGCAGTTCAAGTTTTTGAGCTTTTAAATCCTAACAAAAAACTAGAAACATCTACGATGTTTGTTGGAGGATGTGTTCGAGATCATATTTTAAGTCACCCTATTACAGATATTGATTTGGCAACCGTTTTTCATCCTGAAATAGTATCTGAGATTTTAACTAACAATAAATTTAATATTAGTAAAAAATTTATGAATTTTGGTTTAATTTCTGCAGAATTAAATGATGTAAAATTTGAAATTACAACTTTAAGAGAAGATGTAAAACCCGACGGAAGGTATGCTAAAATTGTTTTTACGAATGACTGGCTGCTTGATGCTCAAAGAAGGGATTTTACAGTAAATGCTATTTATTATGACATGTTGCAGTCTGAGCAGCATAAATGTTTTTTTGATCCTTATAATGGAAAAAGTGATTTATTGGATGGAAAAATAAATTTTATTAAAAATTGTGAAGAAAGTATTAATGAAGATTTTGTTAGAGTTTTAAGATATTTTAGATTTTTTCTTAAATACTCCAAACATGAATATAATTCTAATATTTTAAATTCTTTTTTTCAAAATAAAGAAAAAATTAAAAAAATTAAAAGTAATAGAATGAAGAATGAATTACGAAAAATTGTTTTAACAAAAAATTATAGAAAAATTTTAGAAAATGAAAATGTAAGAGAATTTTTTTATTTTATTTACCCAGATTGTGAAAAATTTTTACCTTTAGACTATGAAAAGGCTCTTAATTTTTTAGATAACTAAATATATTTAACATCAAGTATTTCAAAACTCTTTTCACCTGATGGGGTTTCAATTGATACTAAATCTCCCTTATTTTTTCCAATGAATCCTTTTCCCAGAGGTGAGCCAAAAAAAATAAGACCATTTTTAACATCAGCCTCATCTCTTCCCACAATTTTGTAAGTATTTTTTTTTTCTGTTTCTAAATCTTGAACAATTATTGTGCTAGCAAAGATAACTTTATCATCAGCTTTAATTTTTGTGATGTCAATTACTTCAGCCAACGCTATGGAAGTTTCTAATTCTTGAATTCTTTTTTCGTTAAGACCTTGCTCTTCTTTAGCTGCATGATATTCAGCATTTTCTTTTAAATCTCCATGGGATCTTGCTTCAGAAATTGCAGCAACTATTTTAGGCCTTAAAACTTGCTTTCTTTCATCAAGTTCTAATTTAATTTTTTCTAATCCCTGAACTGTAATTGGTTGTTTTTCCATTAATTAATTATTACCACGAAGCAAGAGGGGGTAAAGACATAAATATAGCTTCAATATTTCCTCCTGTAGCAAGTCCGAATTTAGTACCGCGATCATATAATAAATTAAATTCAGCATATCTTGCTCTTTTATGGAGTTGCTTAAGTTTTTCTTTCTTATTCCATCGAAGATTTATTTTTTTTTCAATTATGTTTTTTGCAATTTTTAAAAAAACTATACCCACATCTTTAGTGTAAGAAAAATCTTTTTCCCAACTTCCTGTGTTTAAATAGTCATAAAAAATTCCTCCATCACCCCTAGGTTCTTTTCTATGGGGTAAATAAAAATATTTATCGCAGTTTTTTTTGTGTTTTTTATAATAAGATAAATTGTGTCGATCACACATTTTTTTAAGCTCATTGTGAAAATATTTTTTTTGTTTCACATCTGGAATACACGGGGTAACATCCATTCCTCCACCAAACCATTCTTTTGTTGTAACGATGTATCTAGTGTTAAAATGCAATGATGGTATTTTGGGATTTTTAAAATGAGCTACTAAAGAAATACCAGCAGCCCAATAATTTGGGTTTTTTTCTGCACCTGGTATTTGTTTTTTATATTTATTATCAAATTTTCCACTAACTTCCGAAATATTTACACCAACCTTCTCAAATATATTGCCATCTCTTAAAAGTGCCATTTCCCCACCACCTTCAGATTTTTTTTTAGATTTAATCCATTTTTTTTTTATAAATTGGATTTTCTTTTTTGATTTTTTTTTTTCTAAATTTAAAAATTCATTACAAATTTCATTTCGTAAATTTTTGAACCAAGTTTTGGCAATTTTTTTTTTATTTGAAAAAGATTTCATGTAGTTAAATTTATTTGTCTTATAACCTCTGAACAGATTATTGCTACAGAAGAAGCAATATTAAAAGATCGAACATTTTTATTCATCGGTATAGTTATTTTATTAGCAATAGTATCATGAACATTCTTTGGAACTCCTGCACTTTCTCTTCCAAAAAGTATTGTATCATTTTTTTTAAATGTAAATTTTGTGTACCCAGTGTTTGTTTTGGTAGTTGCCAAAATTATTCTTGAGTTTTTTTTATTATTGATAAATTCATCATATGATTCGTAAAATTTCAGATTGCAATTTTCAAGATAATCTAAATAAATTCTGTCTAATTTTTTTTTATCAAAAAAATAGCCGCATGGTCTGATAATTTCTAGGTTAACCTCAAAACAAGCACAAATTCTAATGATTGCAGCAGTATTTTGGGCAATATCAGGCTGGTATAGAGCTACACTAATCATTATTTATTATTTTATGCGTCATTCTGGCTATAGAAGTATATTATTAGTTTTTCATATAAACAGTTAATTTAAATTTTAAAATAATGAGTGATACTAAAAATAAAGACAAAACTACTAGAAGAGACTTTATAACTACAGTTACTGCAACGGTAGGGGCTGTTGGAGTTGGAGCCGCAGTAATGCCAATTGTCTCACAAATGAATCCAGATTCTTCAGTAAAAGCATTGGCGTCAATTGAAGTTGATATATCCAAGGTAAAAGAAGGTCAGGAAATAACTGTTTTGTGGAGAGGCAAACCTGTTTTTATCAAAAGAAGATCTAAGGAAGAAATAGAAAAAGCGCAAAAAGTAAATTTAAAAGATTTAAAGGATCCAGAAGAGGATAAGGCTAGAGTTAAAAATCCAGAATGGCTTGTGGTACTCGGTGTTTGTACTCATTTAGGATGTGTTCCGATTGGAGGCAAAGGTGACTATGATGGATGGTTTTGTCCTTGTCATGGATCTCACTACGATACATCTGGAAGAATAAGGTTGGGTCCTGCACCAACTAACTTAGAGATACCCAAATACGAATTTGTTGGAACAGACAAAATTAAAATAGGATAGTTTTAAAATGAGCGAATATACATCTAAATCTGAAGAAAAATTTCAACCGGTTCAAACAAATAAAGTGGGCGGATCACCTTATACGGGTGTGCTTGGTTGGATTGATAATAGGTTGCCAATTATCAGAATGTTTAGACACGAGTATTTAGATTTTCAAGTACCAAAGTCTTTAAGTTATTTTTGGAGCTTTGGCGGAATACTTACAATTTGTCTTCTATTATTAATATTGACCGGGATAAGTTTGGGTATGCATTATAAACCTGATGCTAAATATGCTTTTGAGTCAGTAGAAAAAATTATGAGAGATGTAAATTTTGGATGGTTAATTCGATATGCTCATATGAATTTAGCGTCATTTTTTTTCATAGCAGTTTATCTTCATATATTTAGAGGTCTATATTATGGTTCTTATAAAGAACCACGACAACTGATGTGGATTATTGGAATTGTAATATTTTTCTTAATGATGGCAACCGCGTTTCTTGGATACACTTTGCCATGGGGACAAATGAGTTATTGGGGAGCTACAGTTATTACAAATCTTTTTTCTGCCATTCCTTTATTTGGTGAATCAATTGTAACATGGCTATGGGGAGATTATTCTGTTGGAGACGCAGCTTTAAATAGATTTTATGTATTACATTGGTTAATTGCATTTTTAATTGTTGGGGTTGTAGTATTTCATGTAATTGCACTACATATTGTTGGTTCTAACAACCCATCAGGTATCGAACCAAAAGATACAAGAGACACAGTAACTTTTGCACCTTACACGACTAGCAAAGATCTTGTTGGAATGTTAGTTTTTCTTTTAATATTTGTTGCAGTTATGATGTATGCGCCAAATTATTTAGGTCATCCAGATAATTATATTCCAGCAAATCCAATGGTAACACCAGCGCACATTGTTCCCGAGTGGTACTTTTTGCCTTTTTACGCAATCTTAAGAAGTATACCTGATAAATTAATGGGTGTTGTTGCAATGGTTAGCAGTATTGCTGTATTGGGTTTATTGCCGTGGTTAGATTTTAGCAAAGTAAGATCAAGTGTATTTAGACCAATATGGAAGCAATGTGTTTTTCTATTTGTCTTAAATTTTTTCGTTCTAATGTATATCGGTGGCGCACCAGCTGAAGGAATTTATTTATTAATTGGCAGAATAGCTACCGCTTTTTGGTTTGCTTTCTTTTTTATTTTGGCCCCGTTAGTTTCATTAGTTGAAAAACCTTTGCCAATGCCACAAAGTATTCATGAATTTGAGGATTGGAAAAAACAGGGAAAAATTAAAGTATTTCAATTTTTTGGTAAATAATAAATGAAAAATTATTTAAAATTTATTTTTGTTTTTTCATTTATTTTTATCCTAGGTATTACTAATTCCATACAAGCAAAAGAAAGCAACGTAAGTTTATTAAAGCCAAATTGGACTTTTAATGGATTTTTTGGAAAATTTGATAGAGCGCAGCTACAAAGAGGATATCAAGTTTACAAAGAAGTTTGTGCATCATGCCACTCTATGAATTTACTTAGTTACAGAAACCTCAGCGAACCTGGAGGACCAGAATTCTCTGAAGCAGAGGTTAAAGCTTTGGCTGCACAGTATGAAATCCAAGATGGTCCGAATGCAGATGGTGAAATGTTTACTAGAAAAGGTATTCCTTCAGACAGATTCAAAAGTCCCTATCCAAATGAATTAGCATCGAGAGCCGCAAATGGAGGAGCTTATCCACCTGACATGTCAGTTTTAGTAAAAGCTAGGCCCGGTGAGTCGGATTATATTTATTCAGTATTGATGGGATATGAAGAAAAAGTTCCAGCAAATATAAAATTAGAAGAAGGTGTTTATTATAATAAGTATATGCCTGGAAACAAAATTAGAATGGCGAAGCCATTAAACAGTGGTGGAGTAGAATATGCCGATGGTACAAAAGCAACAGAAGAACAGATGGCCAAAGATGTTGTTTCTTTTCTTACGTGGGCAGCAGAGCCACATTTAGAAGCAAGAAAAAAACTGGGTTTTAAATCTGTACTTTATTTACTTATCTTAACTATATTAGTTTATTTAGTTAAAAAGAAAATTTGGTCACGTATTGAATCTAAAGTGTAAGATATCTCCATCTTGAACGAGATATTCTTTTCCTTCAATTCTTAATTTTCCTTTATCTCTAGCTCCAGCTTCCCCGTTACATTCAATAAAGTCTTTATAGCTAATAGTTTCAGCTTTAATAAAACCTTTTTTAAAATCTGTATGAATCACTTCTGCAGCATCAGGAGCTTTGCAGTTCATTGGAATAGTCCAAGCTCTAGTTTCTTCAGGACCTGCAGTAAAATATGTGCTTAAATTTAGAGCTTTATAGCTCGATCTAATAACTCTATCTAGTCCAGTCTCAGTTATTTGCAAATCATTCATAAAATCTTTTGCTTCTTGTTCGCCAAGCTCTGTAATTTGTTGCTCAATTTCTGCAGAAATATTTACTACTTCCTCATTGGCAAATGTTTCTTTTACTCTATTAGTGTATTCGTTTCCATTTTTGATACTTTCTTCCCCAGTATTGCAAACAATAATTTTTGGTTTGAGGGTTAATATGGATGCGCTCTTGATAGTTTTTAAGTCAAAATCTTTTCTGAGATCATATGGGTTTTTTCCTGCCTTAAGCAATTCATAGCATTTTTCTAATAATTTCATTAGGTCATCATCTTCAGAATTATTTTTATTTTTTTTGGATAGTCTTTTTTCTAACGATTCCAAATCAGCTAGCATTAATTCGGTCTCAATTATTTCAAAATCTCTAATTGGATCAACAGTTTTGTTAACGTTTTGTATCTCATCTGAGTCAAAGCATCGTAAAAGATGAACAATTGCATCGACTTCGCGAATGTGAGATAAAAATTTATTTCCTAATCCCTCTCCTTTAGATGCACCAGCAACAAGTCCAGCAATATCTACAAAAGTAATTAAAGTAGGAATTATTTTTTTAGATTTAGCTATAACACTGATTTTATCAATTCTCTCATCTGGAACAGCAACTACTCCAACATTGGGATCAATAGTACAAAATGGAAAATTAGCAGACTCTGCATTTTTGGATTTGGTTAATGCATTAAACATAGTTGATTTACCTACATTTGGTAAGCCAACAATCCCACACTTAAAACTCATTAAAGATTAACTTTGCTAGAAAAATTATCTAAATTTTTTTCAATTAATAAATGAACATTATCAAGTAATTTTTGAATAGATAAATTTATTTTTTCAAGCTCTTCCTCAGAAAAATCGTTTAGTACATGACTGTCAACTAAATTTTTTTCCCCAGGATGGCCTATACCAATTCTTATTCGATTAAAATTCGAACCTATCGCATCTTCTATTGATTTAATTCCGTTGTGACCGCCACTTGATCCACCAATTTTAGCTTTAATTTTTCCTAGCTCTAAATCTAAATCATCATGAAATACAAAAACATTTTTTGGTATAATTTTATAATAATCTTGTATTTCTCTTATGCAAGTTCCTGAGTTATTCATGAATGTTAATGGTTTAACTAAAATTAATTTTTGTTTATTAATTTCACCGTTAGTAAGTAAGCCTTTAAATTTTGGTTTTTGTTTTGAAAGATTGAATCTTTTATTGAGATTATCAATAATTAAAAAACCAATATTGTGTCGATTATTTTTATGTTTAGGGTCTGGATTTCCTAGACCAACAAATAAGAACATTTACTATTTCTTTTTATCTTCAGCAGCCTTAGCTTTTTCATCCTGAGGTTTTGCATCTTTGTCAGCAGCGGCTGGCTCCGTACCTTCGGCAGTTGCAGCATCTGCAGTAGCAGTAGCTTCTCCTGGTTCTGGTTCTTTAACAACAGTTGGAGCAGCTACGGTTGCTATCATAAAATCTCTATCAATTGTAGGTTTGACATTTTCTGGTAAAGTTACATTTGAAATCCTAATACTTTCACCAATTTCGCTTTTAGATAAATCAACAGTTAGTTCAGACGGAATCTGGTCAGCTGGACATCTTAATTCTACTTTTCTTCTAACAATGTTTAATACACCACCAATTTTTAATCCTGGACAAATATTTTCATTTATAAATCGCACTGGGATCCAAACAACAACTTTTGTTCCAGCCGACAATTTTTGAAAATCAATGTGGATAGGTTGATTAGTTACTTTGTCAAACTCTATATCTCTTGGCAGAACCTTAAAATCTTTTCCATCAACTTTAATATCGATAACTTTACTCATGAAATTTCCAAACTTTAATAATTTTTCAAGTGAGTTTTTTTTAATAGATAAATTGATATTTGTTTCGATGTCTCCGTATAGCACTCCTGGGACAAATCCATTCAAGCGAAGTTTATTCAATTCACCTCTAGACTTTGTTTGTCTTAATTCTACTTGCAATGTATCTAAATTTTTATCCATAGAAGAGGAGGTTGTATATTAAGAAACAAATAAACTCAAGATTTGTATTGTAGATATTGGTTATGAAAGACTACTTAAATAGCTTAGAAACCGACTTTGATTCAGAAATTCTATTAATTGCCTCAGCTAAAAGAGGAGCAATACTTACAATTTTTATCTTAGTTTTCTTTGTTTTTAGTTGATTATCGATTGAATTAGTAACTATAAATTGTTTTATTTTGGACTGTTGAATTTTTTGAACTGCATCTTTGCTTAAAACGGCATGTACAACATATGCAAAAACCTCTTTTGCCCCTTTTTGAATTAGGGCATCGGCAGCATTACAAATCGTACCACCGCTATCAACTAGATCATCAATAATTATGCAAGTTTTTCCTTTAACGGAACCTATCACATTCATAACTTCTGACTTGCCAGGTCCAGATCTTCTCTTGTCAATAATTGCAAGATCAGCATTCAACCTTTTTCCTATGGCTCTTGCTCTTTCTACGCCCCCAACATCTGGAGCAACGCATATTAAATTTCTTGATTTAATATTTTTTTTTATATGTTTTACAAAAATTGGTGATGCAAACAAATTATCAACTGGTATGTCAAAAAAACCTTGAATTTGATTTGCATGCAAATCTAAAGTTAAAACTCTATTGGCACCAGCATGAGTAATTAAATTTGCAACTAATTTTGCACTAATGGGGGACCTCGGAGTAACTTTGCGGTCTTGCCTTGCATATCCAAAATAAGGAAGTACAGCAGTAATATTTTTTGCAGAAGCTCTTCTAAGCGCGTCGATACAAATTAAGAGTTCCATTATATTATCATTTGCAGGATAGGACGTACCTTGAATTACAAAAACTTCAGATCCTCTCATATTCTCGTTAATTTCAATATAAACTTCAGAGTCTGCGAATCTTCTAATATTGCTATTAGTTAGTTTAGTTTTTAAATATTTGGAAATTTCTTTACTTAAGGGAAGGTTATTTGTTCCTGAAACTAATTTCATTTTTTTTATATATACCTATTAACCTATGTGATCAATTGTATTTTGTGATAGTGGAAATGTTTCTTCCATAATCAGGTTTGTTAAAAATAATAGATCTACGATAGCTATAAAATAATGATTTGTTTACATAAGTATCTTTAGCAATATGACTAATATTGTTCTTGGATATAGCGCTTTCTAGTAATTTAAGTGTTATAAATTTTCTTAAATTAAAAAAAATTTTTTTCTTTTTGAAAATGAAGCATTTTTTATAGCTTTTTTTCTTAGCAATAATTTTTTTTAAAAAATCTATTTTTATTTCATAACTTTTTTCCCCAATACATGGCCCAACGCATGCATTAATATTTTGAGGAGAAATTTTATTTTTTTTAAATAAAAGTACAGCTGTTTTAACTATATTTTTAAAAGCTCCTTTCCAGCCCGCATGAACACAGCAGATAAATTTTTTTTGATTATCAAAAAAAAGAATAGGAGCACAATCAGCAGTTAATATCCCAATTCCTACATTGCTTAAGCCTGTAAATATCCCGTCAGCTTTTCCAATTCTTATTTGTTTAAAATTTTTTGGTATTCTTTTTAATTCTATAATTTTATTGCTATGAACTTGATGTACTAAACAAAGTTGTTTTGCCTTTATTTTTTTCTTAACAAAATTAATGTTTTTTAATACATTTCTTTTTTCATCTTTTGAACCAAGGCCGCAGTTAAGAGATGAATATATTCCCTTCGAAAATCCATTTTTTCTTGAAAAGAAACTATGATTAATCTTTTTTTCTGTAGAAAATTTTTTTGATTTTAATATCATTTTCCAAGGTCAAATTTTTGTTTTTTATTTCCTATCACCAGAACTTTAAATAGATTACCCATTTCTTTCGGGTGTATTAATCTTTTTATAGATTGTTTTAAATTAAATAATTTTTTACTGTCTAATAATTTACTTTGACTTGCTAGTCTTTCATTAATTCCTAGTTTTTGCAAAAATTGGGATTGATTAATAAAAAAAATTTTATGTAAATTATATTCATTAAATAGTTTTATCAGATAATAAAAATTGACTTGAGTTGTTAAATCACTTTCCCCTGGAAATGTTAATGGATCTACTTTTTTTCTATTTTTAATTGCCTGTAAAGTGTCATTGCTGAAAGTAGAAAAATCTCCATAATCAATAGTTAAGAAAATGCTATTTTCCTTTTGCAAAAGTAAAGAAAGGTCTTTCACAATTTTTTTTGCCTCGTAACATATTTCAATAAAATTGTTTTTTTCTAAATCAAAATAGCGAGATATTTTTTTAATATGTACTTGAGATGCAGGCTCAAAAAAAAACTGTAGTTTGTTAGTTTTTCTATTAAATTGAACTCCTTTTTCAAGCCACTTATTTTTTTTTTTAATAAATTGTTTTACTGGTAGGGCATCAAAGAATTCATTGCTAAGAATAACCAGGTTATTTTTTTGGAAATCTTTTATATTTTTTATCCAATATATATTATTTAAATGAATTAATTTTTCTTTTTGTTTTTTTTTTAAATATTTACTTTTTTCTAAAAAAAAATAATTAATTTTTCCATTAAAGTGTTTTATTTTTTTTAAAGTTGTTATTATATCTTTCGCCATCGTTCCGTCCCCAGGACCCAATTCTAAAATATTTAAGTCTTTTGGTTTTTTAATTTTATCCCAGTATGAAAATGTCCAAAAAGCTAACATTTCGGAAAAAATACTTGAAATATGAGGGGAGGTAACAAAGTCTCCTTTATAACCAAAGATATTTTTAGATTGATAGTAGCTTGTATCAAATTTATACAAACAATAATTTATATATTGATCTAAAAATAATTTTTTTACTTTAATTATTTTTTTTAAAATCATTTTTATTAATTTTTATTAAAATAATAAGACTCAGCATTATTGTTATTAAACTCAAAATCATACCCAAACTAATATTTGGAAAAATATATCCAATGTGTTGATCAGGTTCTCTAAAAAATTCAGCAAAAATTCTAAATAAAGAGTATAAAAAAAGAAATAAAAACGAAGACAAACCTACTATTCTATTTTTTTTTCTAAAAATAAAATTAATCATTACAAATAAAACCACACCCTCTAATAAAGCCTCATATAGTTGAGATGGATGTCGTGGCAGGTTATCGTGTAATGGAAAAATCACAGACCATGCAATATCTGTAGGTTTTCCAATTAATTCTCCATTGATAAAATTAGCAATTCTTCCAAAAAATAAACCTATGGGCGCAACGCAAGCAAGAATGTCAGTCAACAACCAAAAAGAAATATTATTTTTTTTTACGTAAAACACTGTTGCAATGATGATTCCCAGCATTCCGCCATGAAATGACATTCCACCTGTCCATATTTTGAAAATATCAAGAGGATTTTCTAAATAAAACTGCAAATTATAAAATAGCACATATCCAGTTCTTCCTCCCAGGATAATTCCAATTACAATCCAAATTAAAAAATCATCAAGATGATGAATTTTTACATTTTGCTGAAAATAAAATTTTTTTATTAAGTATTTTCCATATGATAATCCTAAAATGATCCCAAAGATGTACGCTAGTGAGTACCAGCGAATTGCTATAATACCAAAGTCAAATAAAATTGGATTAAAATTATGAACAAACATTAGTCAGGAAAACTTAATGTCACTTTTAAGCCTTTATTTTTTGGATTATCATTTATTTTAATTTTACCCCCATGAGAGTTAATAATATCTTGCACAATAGAAAGTCCCAAACCAACACTGCCATCTACCATTGTGCGACTTTTATCTAATTTGTAAAAAGGTCTTAAAATTCTATCTTTTTCATGATCTGGAACGCCTGGACCATCATCTTCTACAATAATGCTAATATCATTCGTTCCTTTTTTAACTATTACATTTGCGTTACCCGCATACTTAATTGCATTATCTATTAAGTTATAAACACATCTTTTAACCAATTGTTTTTTGCCAGTTAAATAAATTTTATCTGGGCATTTCAATGTAATATTTTTATTATTAAATTTATGGACTATTTCAGTCATTAAGTTAGATAGATCAAATTTTGAGCTTGCCCCAACTTCTTGAGAGCTCGAGTAATCAAGATATTCTGCAATCATTTTTTCCATTTCAATTACATCATCTTTAATTTTATCTAGAGAATGATTTTTATTCATGATTTCAATTTGTAATTTAAGCCTTGTTAGTGGAGTTTTTAAATCATGACTTATTCCTGAGAGCATGGCTGTTCTCTGACTAATATGTCTTAAAATTCTTCTCTTCATTTTTTCAAATTCAATAATTGCTTTACGTACCTCAACAGCACCCGATGGTTTTAATTCAGGAACATATTGACCTTTGCCAAATTTTTCTGCTGAGTCTGCCAATATAGAAAAAGGTCTAACTTGGTTACGTAAAAATAAAATTGAAATCATTAATAACAAGATAGACGGTATGGTAATCCACAAAATAAAAATTCTTGCAGAAGAGTTTCTAACTCTAGATTTATGAACTATAAATTGTAAAACATTTTTATTAATTTGAATTCTTATATCTACGTAATCTTTATTCGCTCGCGTATTGTACCAGTAAGGAAATTTAATTTCTTTTGCTAGTTCTTCATCCATTAATTGATCATATAAGCTGTAAACAAATGTTGAATCGTAAAAAGGAAGTGACTGGTCTTTTAGTATATTTATTTCTTGAATGAGCGAAAGTTCAAATAGATTTTTTACAAATTCAAAGTTTTTATTTGCTGTTTTATCATTGTATACCTCAATTATTGCATTAATTTCTGCAGCCACAGATTTTGTAAGTCCTTTATTTGTTTTAATCCAAAGACTATCAAAAAAAACAATCGTAAGAATAATTTGAAGTAAAAGTATTGGTGCAATAATTATTAATAGGTAACGAAAAAAAATAGTTTTGGGCAGAAATTTTTTAATCATCTACTAATCAGTCCAAAGAACATATCCATTCCCACGAACCGTCTGAAGATATTTTGGGTTTTTAGGATCTGGCTCTATTTTTTGTCTTAATCTTGTAATCATGACATCAACAGCTCTTTCTTTGGTCAGTTTGATAATTTGGGAAATTTGATCTCTTTGAAAAATTTGTCCTACAGATAAAATCATTTTTTCTAATAGGGCTTTTTCAGCTGTATTGAGTTTTGTAATGCCTTTCTTGGATTTGATAGACATTTTTTCCAAATCAACTCTGATATCTCCAAATTTTAATACTGGATTTAGATTTTTTCCGCTTTTAATTCTTTTTAAAATATTTTTTATTCTTAAAAGCAATTCTTTAGGTTCAAAAGGTTTTGGTAAATAATCATCTGCACCAGTTTCAAGACCCGAAATTCTATCAGAAGTTTCGCCCATGGCTGTTAATAAAATTATAGGTTGATCTGATTTTTCTTTAATTTCTCTAGTTAGCTCTAGACCGCTTTGGCCAGGCATCATAATATCTAAAATAATAAGATCAAACTTTAATAAAGATATCTTTTTTTTTGCGTCCAGAGAATCTTTAGCTGTTGTCGTGTAAAAATTATTATTTTGTAAGTACTCACGAAGCAATTCTCTGATACGATCATCGTCATCAACTATTAAAATATGCTTCTTATCTTCTTGTATCATTCTGCTATAATTTTTTTTAAAACTTTTTTAAAACTTAGAACCTCATCAGAGTCAGATTCTTTAAAAGCCTCTAAAATTCTTTTTTTTTGTGTATTAAATATTTCCTCACTTATTTTCTTACCTTTCTCAGTAAGATGCAATAAGCGATGTCTACCATCCACATCTCCTTTGCTTTGAGATATTATTTCCTTTTTAATTAATTCTTGAAGAACTCTGCTCAAGCTTTGTTTGGTAATTTTTAATTTTTTTATCAAATCGGCAACTTTAATTCCTGGGTTAATATCTACCGCGCAAATTAATCTATGATGCGCTTTGCCGAATGAATTTTTTTTTAAAACCTCGTAAGGGTCTGAATAAGAATTAGTGTAAGCCTCTAACATCAATTCTATTATTTCCTTGATGTTATTTTCTCTTAAATATAAAAAGTCTTGCATAAGTCGATTTTAATAGTCAGCTTTATTGACTTATATTATATTGAATTAAAAACTATTTGAAAACTAAATCTATATGAATTCTATCCCTTTCGACAAAAGATCTGGAAAAATATGGTTTGATGGAAATTTGGTTGAATGGAAAGATGCTAAGCTTCATGTTTTGACCCATGGCCTTCATTATGCAAGTTCCGTTTTTGAAGGATTGAGAGTTTATGACGGACTAATATTTAAATTAAACGAACATACCGAAAGACTATTTTATTCTGCCAGCAGACTTGGATTTAAAATTCCTTATAGCGTTAATGAAATAAATGAATTTTGTAAAGAAGTGGTGAAAGTTCAAAATATTACCAATGGTTATGTCAGACCGTTAGCTTGGCGCGGTAGTGAAATGATGGCTGTATCTGCACAAAAAAATACTATTCATGTGGCTAT
>VTPD01000054.1 GCA_008638015.1 Pelagibacteraceae bacterium
CATCTTTTTCAATACCATGTCTATTAAACACTCTTACTTCAACAACTGTTCCACCTGTACCAGAAGGCATTTTTAAAGAAGTATCTCTAACGTCAATGGCTTTTTCACCAAATATTGCTCTTAATAATTTTTCTTCAGATGTTACTTTGGTATCTCCTTTTGGAGTAAGTTTTCCTACCAAAATATCTCCTGGTTTTACATCTGCACCAACATAAACAATTCCAGATTCATCTAAATTTCTTAATGCTTCTTCACTGGTATTTGGAATATCTCGAGTAATTTCTTCAGGTCCAAGCTTTGTGTCTCTTGCCATCACTTCGTATTCTTCAATATGAATTGACGTAAAGACATCTTCAGACACCACTCTTTCAGATATAAGAATAGAATCTTCAAAATTGTATCCAAGCCAAGGCATGAAAGCTACTGTAACGTTTTTACCTAACGCCAGCTCACCGAACTGAGTAGATGGTCCGTCTGCAATTACATCACCTGCTTTTACAACATCTCCAACCATCACTAGAGGTCTTTGATTTGTGCAAGTATTTTGGTTTGATCTTTGAAATTTTTGTAAATTATAAATATCAACACTTGATTTTGTTAAATCTTTTTCCGTTGTTGCTTTAATAACAATTCGTTTTCCATCAATTTTTTCAACAATTCCATCTCGTTTTGCAACAAGAGTTGCTCCTGAATCTAATGCAACATCTTTTTCCATTCCAGTTCCAACTAAAGGAGACTCATTTTTAATTAACGGAACAGCTTGCCTCATCATATTTGATCCCATCAAAGCTCTGTTTGCATCATCATTTTCTAAGAAAGGAATTAATGCAGCAGCAACTGAAACAACCTGCTTAGGTGAAACGTCCATGTAATCAATATTTTCTGGCTTGGATAATTCAAATCCTAAATTTTTTCTGCAAGAAACAAGCTCATCTTTAAATGAGTTATCATCATTTAAAACAGAGTTTGCTTGAGCTATAGTAAATTTACCTTCTTCCATTGCTGAAAGATGATGAATTTCTTTTGTAACTTTTCCATTTTTCACAACTCGGTAAGGACTTTCGATAAAACCATATCGATTGACTTTTGAGTAAGTAGCTAAACTATTAATCAATCCAATGTTTGGTCCTTCCGGAGTCTCAATAGGACAAATTCTGCCATAATGAGTTGGGTGAACATCTCGAACTTCAAATCCAGCTCTTTCTCTAGTCAATCCTCCTGGTCCTAAAGCAGAAACTCTTCTTTTGTGAGTAATTTCAGCAAGAGGATTGGTCTGATCCATAAATTGCGATAATTGAGAAGTTCCAAAAAATTCTTTCAAGGAAGCTGCAATTGGTTTTGAATTAATAAGATCTTGTGGCATCACTGTATCAATCTCTACCGATGTCATCTTTTCTTTAATAGCTCGTTCCATTCGAACAAGGCCAATTCTAAATTGATTTTCAACAAGCTCTCCAACTGATCTAACTCTTCTGTTTCCTAAATGATCAATATCATCCACATCTTCTTTTCCATCTTTTAGACGAAGCATTTTCTCAACAATTTTTAAAATATCTTCTTTAGTTAACACTGTGTTTTTAGTGTCAATATCAAGGTCTAATTTGCTGTTTAACTTAACTCTACCAACATCAGATAAGTCATATCTAGTACTGTTGAAGAAAAGGTTGTTAAATAAATTTCTCGATGTCTCTACTGTTGGCGGTTCACCAGGTCTAAGAACTCGGTAAATATCCATGCAAGCTTCATCAGAATTATTATTTTTATCAACTACAAGAGTATTTCTTAAGTATGAACCTATATTTACACCGTCAATGTTTGATAAAAAGAAGCTTTTTATTCCTAGGCTTTGCATTCTAGGGAATGTTTCAGATGTTATTTCATCACCAGATTCAAATAAAACTTCACCAGTCTTTTCATTAATAATATCGTTTGCAAAATAACGACCGTATAATTCTTCAAAATTAACAATAATATTTTTCAATCCTTCTTTTTGAAGTTTTAGAGCTATAACTGGCGCAACTTTTGTACCTTCTTTTACTACTTTTTTTCCAGAGTCCGCATCAATTAAATCTGACTTTAGTTTGATGTTTTTATAATTTTCTGGAACAAATTTTGTTTTACAAGTTGCCTCACTTGTTACATCGTACTTAACTGGAGCATGAAATAAATTTAATAGTTCATCTTTAGGATGACCCAACGCCATTAAAAGAGTTGTAACTGGAATTTTTCTTTTTCTATCGATTCTAAAATATAAAATATCTTTAATATCATATTCTAAATCAAGCCATGAACCTCTGTAAGGAATAACTCTGCAATTAAATAACAATTTTCCACTGGAATGAGATTTTCCTTTATCATGATCTAAAAATAAACCAGGACTTCTGTGCATTTGGTTTACGACAACACGGTCTGTTCCATTAATTACAAATGTACCTTTGTCCGTCATCAAAGGAACATCGCTCATGTATACTTCTTGTTCTTTAGCTGAAAGAATTTGTTTCGTTTGCGTTTCTTCATTCACATCATAAGCAACTAAACGTAACGTAACTTTGAGTGGAGCAGAATAAGTTAAGCCTCTTTGCTTACACTCACCAACATCATATTTTTCTTTTTCAAATCGGTATGAAATATATTCAATAGTTGCAAGACCTGCAAAATCTTCGATAGGAAATACTTCTCTAAAAACTTTATCTAAACCAGATTTATTTTCAGAATTTAATTTTAAAAAACTATTATAAGAAGATCTTTGAACTTCTATTAAATCCGGAATTTTTAAAATATTTTCTAACTTACCAAAACTTTTTCTGATCTTTTTTTTATCTGTGAAAGATAAATGCATATATATTTTACGATCTAGTTTTACCTAGATTTTAATTACTACTTTTAAATTTATTTTAATTCTATCTTGGCACCAATAGCTGCAAATTTTTTCTGCAACTCTTCAGCATCTTTTTTCGATACACCTTGCTTTAATTCTTTCGGTGCAGCTTCAACAAGATCTTTAGCTTCTTTTAATCCAAGACCTGTAAATGCTCTTACTTCTTTAATTGCTCCAATTTTATTTTCACCTGCTGATGCTAACACAACAGTAAAATCAGTTTTTTCTTCTGCAGCTTCTCCAGCAGCAGCTCCACCAGCTGCAGCCACAGCTACAGGAGCAGCAGCAGTAACGCCCCACTTTTCTTCTAATGCTTTTGATAATTCTGCAGCTTCCACTACAGTTAATTTTGATAAATCTTCGATAATTTTATTTAAGTCAGTCATTGTCTTCCCTTTGAGATTTGATGGTTAATCTTTTTTTAAACTTTTTGCGTGCGCCAAATTAGCAATTTTTGCGCCAGGTGCAAGCAAAATACTTATTAATTGTTGAGCTGGAGTTTGTAAAATTCCTACAATTTTAGCCCTTGCCTCATCCAATGTAGGTAATGTCGCAATTTTAGCCACCTCATCTGGAGCTAAAACCTTACTATCCATAATTCCACCTACAATTTTCAACATTTCATTTTTCTTTTGAAAGTTAACTAATGTCTTAGCAAGTGAAATCGGATCCTTAGACAATGCAACACCAGTTTGTCCTTGGAATAAAGAAATTGCTTCTTCATGTTGAGTATCTTTTAAAGCAATTTTTGTAATTCTATTTTTAGTTACTTTTAATAATGCGCCAGCTTCACGCATATTTTTTCTTAATTCATCAAGCTGATTAACGTTTAGGCCTTGATAATGATAAATCATCATTGCCGCATTCTCATTTAATGTTTCTTTTAAAGAATTTACGTAATCTGTTTTTTCTTTTCTATTCATTTTACAAAGATCCTAAATTAAGTTTTACAGAAGGGCCCATGGAATTTGTTAAGAAAATATTTTTAATATAATTTCCTTTGATTCCTGCTGGCTTTTCTTTTTCAATTACTTCAAAAACTGATTTAAAGTTTTCTATAATTTTTTTATCATCAAAATTTACTCTGCC
>VTPD01000055.1 GCA_008638015.1 Pelagibacteraceae bacterium
ACAAGAAAAGAATTAGAAGATGCAGCGGCGACAGTATTTGATGCAATTTTGACCGGAAAATTTAAAGTAGATATATTTAAAAAGTTTTCGCTATCAGAAGCGCAAAAAGCTCATGAAGAGTTAGAAGCTAGATTGCTTAAAGGTCCTGCTGTTATACTTCCTTAATTCATCCAAAATAAAACTACAATCATTACTAATAAAAAAGCCATGATGTAATGATAAATTGCGATAGAAGTTTTATTTGTTAGCACTGTTTTTAAATAACCTCCAAACATTGCCCATGTGCTGATTGATAAAAAAGCAGATAAACAGCATAGGCTAATAACTATGATAGTATCTCTTATAAAATTTTCATTATTATCAATAAATTTCGTAACAATAATAATTGCCGTAACTACTCCCTTAGGATTAATAAATTGAAAAAAAAAATAAGGTACAAATCTTATTGGCTTATCTAATTCCTTTTCTTCAATATTTTTAGTTTGGCTCAATTTATATGCCAAATAAATAAGAAAAACAGATCCTGAAACCTCTAAAATAGTTTGAACAATAGGATATTGTCTAAAAATAAAAATAAGACCAAAATTCGTAGCCAAAATTAAAGCAGGCCATCCAAAAGTGACAGCCATAATTAAGGGAATTGTTTTTTTTAATCCAAAATGAAATCCAGAATAAGAAGCAAATATATTATTAGGACCGGGTGTGAAATTTCCAACAAACAAAAGTAAAGCTAAGGGTAAGAAAAGATCGTACAAATTGTTAAAAATGTAAATATTCGTAAAAAGATCTCACTGCAATTATTAAAAGAAAAAATCCAAAAATCTTACTTAATAACCCTTTGTCAATTTTATGAACTAATCTAGCTCCTATAGGGGCCATCATCATTGTGATGGGGACAAATACTAAAAAACCTGGAAGATTAACGTAGCCATAACTAAGAGGTGAATTAACATCATCAAATAATCTACCGCTTAAAGACATGCTCACTGCACCAGCTACTGAAATTAAAAATCCAATGGCAGCAGAAGTACCAATGGCATTTCGAATAGAATAACCAAATAACCGCATAAAGGGTACAGATAAAGATCCTCCGCCAATGCCAAGTGGAACTGAAATAAAGCCGATAAAAGTTCCTATAAAACTTTTAATTGCGCTTGGAATGTTTCTTGGAGTTTCTCCTAATTTTTCTCTAAAAAAAATAAAAAAGATTCCTACGCAAGCTGAAAAAATAGAAAACAACAAAAGAAGTTTTTTAGTTTCTAAATTAGATGCCATGACAGTTCCTAAAATAACTCCCGCTACAACAAACAATCCAAATGATTTTATTAATGCAAAATCAACAGCTTTAAACTGCATGTGTGTTTTGGTGCTCATGACTGAAGTTGGAATAATAATTGCTAAAGATGTGCCTAACGATAAATGCATTTTAGTAGTTTCGTCAAAATGCAAAACGGTAAAAGCATAATATAAAGCAGGAACCATTAAAATTCCTCCTCCTACCCCAAGTAATCCTGCCATAAATCCTGAGATAGTTGCTGCTACCGCAAGTATCGAAACTAAATTTAATAATTCATAAAAAGTTAAGCCGTCAAACATAATTATCTTTCAGCAATCAACTTTTCATTATTTTGTACAACTTCTAAAATATGATTTACTTTTTGAAAATCGGAATCTCTAGCCATCATATTATTTGACAAATACTGTTTCCATTTGGTTGCACCTTTTTGACCATGATACAAACCAACTGTGTGTCTCATGATTTGATTAACCCTTGTACCTTTTTTAACCTCCTCAGCAACATATTTGACAAGTTCTTCAATTATTTCAGACCTGCTTAAAATATCAGAATTATTGAAAATATCCTTTTCAATATCAGCTAAAAAATAAGGTGATTGGTAAATAGCTCTACCAATCATAACACCGTCAACGTTTTCTAAATGAGATTGGATTTGTTCACAGTTTGTGATTCCCCCATTGATAATAATTTCCAAATCTTGATTTGCTCTTTTTATTTGATTAACCATTTCATAATTTAATTTTGGAATTTTTAAATTTTCTCTTGGCGACAAACCTTTTAAAATAGCTTTCCTAGCATGTAAGATAATAGTCTTGGAACCTGCAGATGAAATTTTATTTACAAAATTATTTAAATAATCAAATTCCTCAACATCATCAAAACCAATTCTAGTTTTTGCAGTTACAGGAATTTTACAACTATTCACCATTTCATGAATACACTCAGCGACTAGATCTGGTTCTTTAATTAAACATGCACCAAATTTATTTTTTTGAACTTTTTTACTTGGGCAACCTAAATTAATATTAATTTCATCATAACCCATATCTTCAGCGATTTTAGCTACTTCTGCTAAATCATTTTTATTTGATCCTCCAACTTGTAAAGCCAAGGGTTTTTCAAAATTTCTAAAACCGAGCACCTTTTCCCTGTCGCCTTTTAAAGCAGCGCCAGTTGCAATCATTTCGGTATACAAAAGAACATTTTTACTAATAAGACGCAAAAAATAACGATCATGCCGATCCGTGCAATCCATCATGGGAGCCACAGAAACCGTTCGGTTAATTTTAGACATATTTTTTTATTTTATCAGAATAAGAAATTTGATGATTACTAATATACTCTTCATGAATTTTTTCTAGCTTATCTAAATGATAAATATAATTCACCATGATTCCAAAAGACTCGTTGTATCCATAATCAGAAATATTTCCATTGATAACAATGTTTTCAATACTTGCACCATTTCCTAAGTGAAAACGAGTTACTGCATTAACAGGTTTGCCATTCACTTTTTCTTTAATCAAATAATGAATTGTTAGTTTTTTTATAATTTTTTTATGTTCAATTATTCTTGGATCTCCAATTTTAATATCTGTTGATCGTAAAAATTTAACTTTTTCATAATCTTCACTTCCTAAAATAGAACGTAATTTATTTTCTTCTACATAATTGACCCATTCTGCAAAACCTGGGAGTGGTGAAAGCGTTCCAAAGTGTTTAATTTTTGGATTTTCCTGCTGTATTTCATACACGACTCTTTTAATTAAAAAGTTTCCAAGCGTAACACTTGTTAATCCTTGCTGACAGTTGCTTATAGAATAAAAAGTTGCAGTATCAGCTTTTGGTTGATTAGGTGTCATAGGCTTAATGATATCTTGAACAGAACTTGCCAAGCCTTGTGTAAAAGCAACTTGAACAAAGATAAGAGGCTCATCTGGTAATACTGGATGAAAGTATGCGTAAAATCTTCTATCCTCATCTAGTCTACGTTTTAAATCCGTCATGTCTTTAATTTTATGAACTTTCTCATAAGAAATAATTCTTTCTAGAACAGCAGCTTTTGTATCCCAAGTAATTCTCTCTAAACGTAAAAAACCTGGATTAAACCAAGATCGAAACAAATGTCTAAAATCTTCATCTAAATTTGATAGCGACGAATCTTCCAATACAAAGCGTAATAAATCTTCTCGCATCGATACTAAAAATGCAGTTCCATTAGGAGCCATGTTCATTCGTCTGATAAATTCCTGACGATTTCCTTCTGCTAAAGAAGATAATTCTTTTAAGGTATTAGTATTTTTATTTTTAATAAATTCTAATGATTTTTTTTCTGCAGCTTCTAAATTAGGTTTAAACTTTTCATCAACCGCTATAAAGAATTTTTTTTTATCCTCTTTAGATAAAGATAAATAAATTTCTGAAATTTCTCTAGCAATTGCAATACCGCTGGCAACGCCCTTATAGGAAATTAAATCATCACAAAGCTCTAATAAGGTTTCTAGATTTTTTTTAATAGGTAAAGTTTTGTGAAGAAGCTCCTTGCCAGCATCGGCAATAGAGTTAATTATTTTTTTTAAAAACATTT
>VTPD01000056.1 GCA_008638015.1 Pelagibacteraceae bacterium
CCTATACCTTATCTAACCAGTTGATATCGTTAAACCCTCTGTTGATGTAACCACCTTTATCAGCAGAAGCTCCTTCGTAACCAAACTTAGGCCAGACTTCTTGGTTGTTATATAATCCTGTCACAAGATCTCCTCGCAATTTTCCAAAAAGAGGGGAAGAGGTATTTGCTTTTAAAATATCTACTCGTTCAAGTTCACGATTAATATTTTTATAGTCACTTCCGTATTTCTTTTTTGATGCAGCATTAATTTTTTTTAATTCTGCTTGGATCATTGATTTTAGTTTTGCGTCTTTAGCAGCAGCTGTATTGTAACCTTCAATAACTTTTGCATAATACTTATCTGCTAAATGATCATGAGGATAAATGTCTCGCGCCATCTGAATAAGAGTAGCAGCATTATCACCTCCAAGATTATCGAACGAAGCAGCCCACGCTGAACTTTTTCCCAAAACCATATTTCCGGCAATTGTGAGACCAAGCGCAGTAGCAGTACCGCCTTTTAGAAAAGAACGTCTGGATATAGCTTTTTTATCCAATATTCTCATAACTTCCCCCTTTGTTATTTTGAATTAAGAAAAGTGTAACTGAATTTAAAAATAAAATAAATTTTTTTTTTATGAATAAATATTGCGATGCAAAATTACGTTAAAAAATGGAAAAATAAATTCACCGTGAAGTAGAAGGTGAGAATTATTATTAAATGGTGCCTAGCTCTTTTGCAATGTTAGCCGTAGCTTTGGCTTCCATGATTTCAATCCAATAACCATCTGGATCTTTGATGAAAGCAAGTGGTTTCATCGAGCCATCATCTGCTTTTTTGACAAAGGTGATGTTATGTTTTTCAAATCGACTGCATGCAGCATGAACATCTGGCACGGAGAAAGCAATGTGGCCAAAGCCTTTTGGATCGGAGTTACCATCATGAAATTTAACCGCATCATCATTTTCTGCTCCCCAGTTATGAGTTAATTCCAGCAAACCTTTTTGTCGAAAGGTCCAAACTGTTCTTTCATAGCTATCGGTTGGGATTTGTTTTACTTCTTCATCCGTATGTTTTCCTAAAAAATATAAGGAAAACTTCATAGAAGGAAAATCGAGTTTTTTTACCAATCTCATTCCTAATACTTTAGAATAAAACTCTAATGATCGTTTAGGATCTTTGATGCGTAACATTGAATGGTTAAAAATATAGCCATCCGTTTCTTTATCGATGGAGTTTGCAAGTCCTTCTGCTTTTTCTGCGTGGCTCATAATTGAATTTAGTTTAATTTATACTTCGTAGTTCCGTCAAGTTTTTATTTAGACAATTTCAATCCAATAACCATCTGGGTCTTTAATAAAAGCAATGCTCTTCATGTTGCCATCACTTGGTTTTTTTTGAAATGTTACTCCAAGTTTTTCAAAACGTTCGCAAGCTTGTTGCACATCTGGAACCTTAAATGCAATATGACCAAAGCCACGTGGTTCTTTATTACCATCATGGTAAGAAAAATTTGGATCATTTTCAGTTCCCCAATTATGGGTTAATTCTAAAATAGATTTTTGATTTAATGCCCAGCCTCGCATATCATCATTAGACTTTGGAATAGATTTTTTTTCTTCTTCATTGAAAGTTCCTAAAAAATAAAGGGAAAATTTTCCTCCTGGAAAATCATTTTTACGCACTAAGGTCATTCCCATCACTCTCGTATAAAAATCTAATGATTTTTTTGGATCTTTCACACGCAGCATCGTGTGATTAAGAATAAAATCTTTTGTATCTTGATCTGGGTTGATACAATTTCCTTCTACATCTTTAAATTCACTCATATTGCTTTCTCCTTATTGGTCGTTTGCTTTCTTAATTCTGGCAAAAATAGTATTTAGATTTTTATTGATTTTATCAAACACTTTATCTTTTTTTAATCGAAGTAATAATTCTTCATTAATACCTTTTTTAGTTTGGTATTCTTTGACTAAACTTCTTGTATCCTGTTTAGATAAAAGCAAAGTATGCGACAATCCAAAAACTAAACTTGTTACTAGGCGCTTAGCTTTTGTAGTGTTCACTTTTCTTTGTACAAGCCAATTTTCAAGAGTTGCACATAATTCTAAATAAGTTGCCATTCCTGCAGTTAAAGTCCAAAGATAATTATTTTCTTTTTCGTTTTTGGCATTAATCACTGTGCCAATTTTATTAAATAAAGCATTTACTTTATTGTTGCTTGGATACAATACAATCGGACCTAGCTTACTTTCAACCATCGGCAATGGCGCTGCTTTGAACACAAGTGTTGCAGGTGATGCAAATCTTCTTAAGTCTTTCATGTTTAAGGTAGAGACAAAGCTAATAACTGTTTGACCTTTTTTAAATTTCAAGTCTTGTAAGATTTTTTTTGCAACCGTTGGAACTACCGCCAAGACAACCCAGTTCGATCGATTAATAATCTCTTGATTATCTTTAACAACTTTCACCTGTTTCAATCGTTTAGCTAAAGCACGAGAATTCTTTTTGCTACGCTCAGAAATAAGAATTTGCTTCAGGTTCGCTTTTGACCTAAATAATCCAGTTATAACCGAGGTGGTGATTTTGCCTGTACCTATAAATCCGATCTTCATGAGATAATTTCTAAAGGAAAAAAAGTGAATGTCTATTGATAAAATTCCAGGCCCTCTGTTGATTGCTTTAGGTGGTTTATTCCTTAGTTCTGGAGGAACTATTTTTCGTTCTTTTGAAATGACAGACCCTTGGACGATTTATTTCTGGAGATCTGTTTTTTTTACACCCGCTGTTTTTTTATTTGTATTTTTTACTAACCAAACATCCTTTGTAAGAAAATTTACTTCTCTTGGCTGGGTTGGTTTGATCTGTGCCTGCTTGTACGCAACGGGAAGCGCTGCCTACATGTTCGCGTTAAAATATACAACAGTTGCTAATGTTGTATTCATTATTAGCATTCAAACTTTCTTTCTTGCCATCATGGGTTATTTTTTTTTAAAAGAAAAAATTAATCTTTCTACTTTTGTAGCTATTCTATTAGCCGCAACAGGACTTTATATTATGATTGGGACAAAAATTTCAGGTGGAACCGCATTTGGTAATGCATTTGCATTTATCATTCCGGTTGCCTTCACCTTGGTAGTATTTCTTATTAGAAAATATCCTCATATCGATATGGTTCCTGCAGTGGCAGTTTCAGGAATATTGGCGTTGACGTTTGGATTTTTTTTAGGAGGAAACATTGCTATTAGCACCCATGATTTAATTTTAGTTTTTTTCTTTGGTGCCTTACAGTATGCACCTGGTTTTATTTGCTTAACCTTAGGTTCGAGAAAAACACCATCTGCTAAAATTGGTATTTTTACTTTCACCGAAGCCATCGCCGGTCCTATTTGGGCATGGATATTTGTTCATGAAGTACCACCACTTGGCGTATTAATAGGTGGAAGCATTATTTTCTTAGCTATACTTTTAAAAAGCTTTAAAGCATAAAAAGTTAACTTTTTTTTCTAAATTAGTATAAACTATATGTATGGGTAATTTGCTAAGAAACATTCAACTGACGGGCGCTGTAATCATTATGATTACCACGATTGTTGCGTTTGGATTAGAAGTGAAAAAAATGATTGTTACCCAAGATGTATTTCTTGCAGATATTTTACTTTTATTTATCTACTTAGAGGTACTAGGTATGGTTACAAGTTATTGGGGAACCCAAAGAATTCGATTAACCTATCCTTTGTTTATTGCCATTACTGCGATTGGTCGTTTAATTATTTTACAAAAAAAAGACATCGATGCTATTTCGTTAATTTATGAATCATCAGCCATTTTACTTATTGCCATAGCAATAGTGGTGTTACGTTTTCGAAAAAGTAAAAAGCTTGAAGTTACGTT
>VTPD01000017.1 GCA_008638015.1 Pelagibacteraceae bacterium
GGTCGGGGAACCGTATTACATGCCCATTCCGCCCATACCACCCATTCCGCCCATACCACCCATTGGAGGCATTCCACCACCGGCAGCATCTTTGTCTTCAGGCTTATCTGCAATCATAGCTTCGGTTGTAATTAACAATCCAGAAATAGATGCAGCATCTTGTAAAGCTGTTCTGACAACTTTAGTAGGATCGATAATACCTTTGGCAAACATATCTACGTACTCTTCTGATTGAGCATCATATCCATGAGAACCTTTTTTTCCTTCTAACAATTTACCAACAACTACAGAAGCATCTACTCCAGCATTGTTAATAATTTGTCTGATTGGTGCTTGAAGAGCTTTTCTTATTAGCTCGATACCAGCTTTTTGATCATCGCCTTTAACTTTAATAGAGTCTAAAGCATCTAAAGCATAAAGTAATGCGCATCCACCACCAGTAACAACACCTTCTTGAACAGCTGCTTTGGTAGCATTTAATGCATCATCAACTCTATCTTTTCTTTCTTTCACTTCAACTTCTGTTGCTCCACCAACTTTGATGACTGCAACACCGCCAGCTAATTTAGCCAGTCTTTCTTGAAGTTTCTCTTTATCGTAATCTGAAGTAGTTTCATCAATTTGTTTCTTGATTGAAGAACATCTAGACTCGATATCTGATTTTTTACCTGATCCATCAACGATAGTAGTATTGTCTTTGTCTACTTTAATTGACTTACAAGATCCTAAATCTTTAATTGTTACGTTTTCAAGTTTAATTCCCAAGTCTTCTGAAATTACTTGGCCACCTGTTAGAATAGCAATATCTTCAAGCATTGCTTTTCTACGATCACCAAATCCAGGAGCTTTTACAGCACAAACTTTTAAACCACCTCTAAGTTTATTAACTACCAAAGTTGCAAGTGCTTCACCCTCAACCTCTTCAGCAATAATTAACAAAGGTCTACCTGCTTGAACCACAGACTCAAGTAAAGGCACGATAGATTGTAAGTTAGAAAGTTTTTTATCACAAAGTAGAATTAACGGATTGTTTAATTCTGTAGTCATTTTATCTGCGTTTGTGATGAAGTATGGAGACAAAAATCCTCTATCAAACTGCATACCTTCTACAACTTCTAATTCTGTTTGAAGACCTTTTGCTTCTTCAACAGTTATAACACCTTCGTTTCCAACTTTTTGCATTGCTTTTGCAATCATTTCACCAATTTCTTTTTCTCCATTGGCAGAAATAGTTCCAACCTGTGCAATTTCTTCAGTTGTTTTAACTTTTTTAGAATTGTCTTTTATTCTTTGAATAACTGCTTCTACCGCAATATCCATTCCTCTTTTAAGGTCCATTGGGTTCATTCCAGCAGCTACATATTTGCATCCTTCTTTTGCAATAGCTTGAGCTAAAACAGTCGCTGTCGTAGTTCCATCACCAGCTTCATCATTAGTTTTGCTAGCAACTTCTTTTACCATTTGAGCGCCCATGTTTTCGAACTTATCTTCTAGCTCAATTTCTTTTGCTACAGTTACACCATCTTTTGTAATTCTTGGTGCTCCATAAGATTTATCAATTACTACATTTCGACCTTTAGGGCCTAAAGTAACCTTTACTGCATTTGCAAGAATATCAACGCCACGAAGCATTGCATTTCTAGCATCAGTATCAAATTTTACTATTTTACCTGCCATTATTATTTCCTCCTAAATATTGTTTGATCTTAATTATTTTCCTACAACTCCCATGATGTCACTTTCTTTCATGATGCTGTATTCTTTTCCATTAACTTTAACTTCAGTTCCAGACCACTTTCCAAAAAGAACACGGTCACCTACTTTCACATCCATAGGAATTATTTTTCCGTCTTCAGTTTTGGCACCAGGACCAACTGCTATTACTTTTCCTTCTTGTGGTTTTTCTTTAGCTGTATCTGGAATGATAATTCCACCAGCTGTTTTTTCTTCGCTTTCCAGAGATTCAACTAAAACTCTGTCATGTAAAGGTCTAAAATTCATTATAAAACTCCTTGTGTCTTGTTAATTGTGCGATGTTATATGAGTATCAAATGTATATTTTCAAGGGGTAGAATAGGTTTCAAAACCTAGGTTTTTCAATGTGATTATAGTAGACACCTGTATGCAAAAGTTAAAAACAGAAAAATTATCAGGCATTCAACAAATTTTGGCAAAATATGATGTTTTTTTTATCGATTTATGGGGGGTCATGCACAATGGAGTCGAGTGCTATAGCAATGCTATTAAAGTTTTAACAAATTTAAAAAATAATAATAAAAAAATAGTTTTAATATCGAACGCACCAAGGCCAAGCGAAACAGTTGAAATTTTTTTGGACAAAATCAATTTGTCCAAATCTTTATATGACAAAGTGATAACTTCAGGGGATGTAACACGAAGTTTTTTGGAAAAAGAAAACAACAATCAAGATTTTTTTCATTTAGGACCAGATAAAGACAAAGATTTATTTAAGGATTTGAATTTAAATTTTGTCAATCAAGATAAGTGTCAACAAATAATTTGCACAGGACTGTTTCATGCAGAAAAAGAAAATATTGAAGATTATCATGATATGTTAATTCACCTTGCAAGCAAAAATATTAAAATGATATGCGCAAACCCGGATGAGGTAGTGCATAGAGGTTCTAAATTAGAATATTGTGCTGGAGCTATTGCAAAAAAATATGAAGAAGCGGGTGGCGTAGTTAGATATTTTGGAAAACCTTACCCTGAAATTTATAATTTTGCTTTACATAAATTAAATTTACTGAAAGATTTTGAAGATAAAACTATTTCAGTATTTGTTATTGGAGATAATCTTAAAACTGATATCAAAGGAGCTAACTTATTTAATATAAATTCTTTATTAATCCTTAATGGAATCTATAAAGATTTTTTTAGAAACAATGAAGTTGATTTTGAAAAATTAAAAGCTTCTGTAAATTTAGAACTTTTGAAAATCAATTATTATCAAGATGAATTAACATGGTAAAATCAAAAATTATAAAAAAGTCCGTTATAGCAATTGGAAATTTTGACGGTATTCATAAAGGACATCAAAAAATTTTTACCTTAGGAAAAAAATTAGCAAAAAAAAATAATACTAAATTTGGAGTGGTTACATTTTCTCCCTTACCAAGTGAATTTTTTCGCAGACAAAAAGTGTCAACTAGGCTAACCAGAGATGATATTAAAATTAATTTGTTAAAACAATATAAAATAGATTTTTTTTTAATTTGTAAATTTAATAAGACTTTCTCGTTAACTTCTGCTGATAATTTTATAAAAAATATAATTGTTAAAAAAATTCAAGCAAAATTTGTTTTAGTAGGAAAAAATTTTAAATTTGGTCATCAAAGAAAAGGAAATATTAGTCTTTTAAAGAAATATGGAAAATTATTTAATTTTAAAACGATCGACTTACAATTAATAAAAGAAAAAAATACCAAAATCTCCTCCACAAGAATTAGATTAGCAATTCAAAAAGGAAATATGGAGCTTGCAAGTAGATTGCTGGGCCGCCATTGGAGCGTAAAAGAAAAAGTAATTCCTGGAAGGAAGATTGGAAGAAAGCTTGGTTTTAGAACAGCAAATATTGAAATGAAAAATAATATAAATCCTAAAACTGGTGTTTACGTAGTCCGTGTAAAAATTGGCAATAAAGCATTTGATGGTGTTGCAAATTTTGGCTTTGCACCTACTTTTTTACGAAAAAAGCTAGTTTTAGAGATTAACTTATTTAAAAAAATTGCTCCTTTTTATGGAAAAATTGTAGAAGTTATTTTTATTAAAAGACTTCGTGATGAAAAAAAATTTAAAAATAGAAATTTATTAATTACCCAGATAAAAAAAGATATAACCAAAGCTAAATTAATCCTTCAAAATGAGCGACACAAAAGTTAATTTACCCAAAACTCAGCTTGGCATGAAAGCTAATTTGCCAACTAAAGAACCAGAATTGTTAAAATTTTGGAGCGAAATAAATCTTTATGACAATTTGCGATCCAATTCCCTAACAAAGGAAAAATTTGTTCTGCATGATGGGCCGCCATACGCCAATGGAAATATTCATATAGGTACTGCTCTAAATAAAATTTTAAAAGATATTATTATTCGGTATCAGCAAATGAGTGGAAAAAATGCTGTTTATGTTCCTGGTTGGGATTGTCATGGACTACCGATTGAATGGAAAATCGAGGAAGAGTATAAAAAAAAAGGAAAAGATAAAAAAAATATATCAATTATAGAATTTAGAAAAGAATGTAGGGATTTTGCTTCTTCTTGGATTGCTAAGCAAAAAGAGCAATTCAAAAGATTGGGCGTTGAGGGAGATTGGAAAAATCCTTACATGACTATGAGCAAGGAAGCTGAAGCTCAAATTGCAGTTGAAATTTTAAAATTTTTACAAAATGGAGGTTTGTATAACGGTTATAAACCAGTTTTATGGTCAGTAGTAGAAGCAACAGCTTTAGCGGATGCTGAAGTCGAGTATGCCGATCATAAATCCAATACAATTTTTACCAAGTTTCCAATTCAGGGAAAGCTAGAAGAGCTAGATGATGTAAAAATTATTATTTGGACGACAACACCTTGGACCATTCCTTGTAATCGCGCTTTAGCTTTTAACAGTAATTATGAATATTCAATTTTAGAAGTATTACAAAATGATAAAAAAGAAAAAATATTAGTTGCTACACAATTAGTAGAGCAAGTTTTGAAGGAATGTAATATTAGCGATTATAAAATTCTGCACTCTCTTAAAGGAGCAAAGCTTTCAGGAGCAAAATGCTATCATCCATTTAAAAAATATGGATATGATTTTGATGTGCCATTATTAGATGCTGAATTTGTTACTTTAGAGCAGGGCACAGGTATTGTTCATATTGCACCAAGTCATGGACCAGATGACTTTAATTTAGGTTTGAAAAATAATATTAGAGCAGAAAATACCATTGATGACAATGGACACTACACAAATGTTATTAAAAAATTTGAGGGAATACATATTTTTAAAGCTGACAAAATTATTATTGAAGAATTACAAATAAATAATTCTTTATTAGGTTCTGGGACGCTGCTTCATAGCTATCCTCACTCCTGGCGATCAAAAGCACCATTAGTCCATAGAGCAACACCACAATGGTTCATTTCCATGGACACTAATGAATTAAGAAATGTATCACTAAAAGCTATTGATAATACAATTTTTTACCCTGCAGTTGGCAAGAACAGACTACGATCTATGATTGAAACAAGACCAGATTGGTGCATTTCAAGACAAAGATTCTGGGGAGTTCCTATTCCTATTTTTGTTCATAAAAAAACAGGTAAACCGTTAGTTGATAAAGAAGTATTCGATAAAATTGAAGAAATTTTTAAACAAGAAGGAAGTGATGCATGGTTCACAAAAAAATCTCAAGATTTTTTAGGAAGTAAATATAATGAAAATGATTTTACAAAAGTTAACGATATTGTTGAAGTTTGGTTTGATAGTGGCTCAACCCACTCCTATGTTTTAGAAAAAAGAGAAGACTTAAAGTGGCCAGCTGACATGTACTTGGAAGGATCTGATCAGCATAGAGGCTGGTTTCATTCTTCACTTTTACATTCTTGCGGAACAAGAGGTAGAGCCCCTTATGAAAGTATACTGTGTCATGGATTTGTTGTGGATGGCAAAGGTCAAAAAATGTCAAAATCGCTTGGCAATGTAATTTCTCCAGATGATGTCATTAAAAAATATGGTGCAGATATTTTAAGACTCTGGGTTGTCGCATCAGATTATTCCGATGATTTAAAAATTGACGATTCTATTCTGGAGCAACATTCTCAATCTTATAGAAAAATTCGAAATACTTTTAGATTTTTGCTAGGAAATTTAAACGACACTGCAAATTTAGATGTAGAAGTTAATGAGCAAGACTTAGAAGAAATTGAAAAATATATACTACATAAAGTTTCAAGTTTAGATAAAGCTTTTACTGGTTTGAATACAAAATATGAGCTTCATAAAATTTATGTCGATTTATTAAATTTCTGCACGGTTGATCTTTCTGCTTTTTATTTTGATATAAGAAAAGATATTTTATATTGCGATGATTTAAATACAAAAAAAAGAATTAATTGCATCAAAGTATTATCAATTATTTTAAAATTTCTACTTAAGTGGTTTTCACCCATACTAGTATTTACTTGTGAAGAAATTTATCAAATAATAAAAAAAAATAATTCAAAAGAAAGTATATTTTTATGTGATTTTCCAAAATTTCCTGAACAATGGTTTAATGAAAAAATTAATGAAAAGTGGATATTTCTAAAAACATTGAGGTCTGAAATTAATAATTATATTGAGCAAAAAAGAAATGAAAAAATAATTGGTTCTGGCCTAGAATGTAGTGTGCATATTTCTTTAGATAATAAATATAACACTCACTTGTCTGATATTGATTTAGCTGAGCTATTTATTTGTTCTGAAGTTACCATTGACAATAAAGAAAAAAAATTTGAAGAAATAAAATCAGAAGGATCCATTGATACGTTAAAAGTAATCGTCGAAAAAGCGGAAGGCAGCAAATGTACCCATTGTTGGAAAGTTTTAAAAAATAAATGTTATAGAAACAATTGTGGAATTAATTAAAAATAAATTAAAAAAAAATTATATTTACATACTCATTATCATTTTGATGTTTGTGCTTGATAGGGCTAGCAAAGAGTATGTAATTAAGTTTTTTTTATCTTATCAGGAACCATCTTATTACTTATTTCCATTTTTAAATTTGACGTTAGTTTGGAATAGTGGAATGGCCTTTGGCTTATTTGAAAGTGAAAGCAATACTTACCATATCATTTCTGCCATTATAGCTTCAGTCATAATTATTCTTATTATTTGGCTTTATAAATCGACATTACTCGTTGAAAAAATTGCATTATCTATTGTGATAGGTGGCGCGATAGGTAATTTATTTGATAGAATTAAGTATAATGCAGTACCAGATTTTATTGATATGCATTATCGTGATTTTCATTGGTTTGTATTTAATGTATCAGATATCGTAATTACAATAGGAATAATTTTGCTTTTATTAAGTGATATTTTAAAAAAAAATGAAAAATAAAATATTAATAATTTATTTTTTTTTGTTTATTTTATTGAGTGGCTGCGGAGCTGTTAAAAAAGGCTTGGGTATAGAAAAGGATAAACCTAATGAATTTTTAATAGAAAAAAGAGACCCATTAGTTCTTCCACCAGATTATAAAATTCTTCCACCGGACAGTAAGAATGTTAAAAAAGAAACACAAGAAAACTCTTTAAAATCAGTTTTAGATCAATCTTTAAATAAAACGAAAAATTCATCAGACACTACTGCCAAACCTTCTTCAAATTTAGAACAAGAAATTCTCAAGCAAATAAAATAAATGAACATAAGTTTTGATCTCAGCTGCTTATTTGACGGAAGCCTTGGTTATGATCTAAAAAAAAAGGATGAGTATAAAAAAAATTTAGAGAAATGTATTTTTGCTTCTGAAAAATTAACTTCAGAAGTTGAGCAAAGAACTAATTCAATTATAACTTCTTTTGAATTAAATTACCAAAAACAAATACAAATACAAAAAGATAAAATAAAGAAAAAAAAAAATAAATTAATTATTGGTTTGGGTGGATCATCTGCTGGCGCCAAGGCTATCAATGGATATTTAGGACATGATTTTTATTTTTTTGATAATTATGATCCAAGATATCTTTCTAATTTTTTGCAACAAAATGACCTTAGCGATTTTACTATTTATGTTATTTCAAAATCTGGAAATACATTTGAAACACTTGCGTTATTTAATTTAGTTTATCAGCACCTACTTCAAAAAAATAAATCACAAGAAATAAATAAGAATATTTATTTTATTATAGAAGAAAATAATAATATTTTATTCAATTTTGCAAAAAAAAATTCAATACAAGTTGTATTTCACAATCCAAATATCGGAGGAAGATTTTCAGTTTTTTCTGAAACTGCTATGAGTTTATTTGATTTTAGTCCAAATATTATTGCAGATAGCGCAGCAAGAGTTGTAAAGAAATTAAAAGAAAATAATTTAGAGGATTCGATGAATCCTGCAGTAAATGCTGCAGTTTTGCTTTCTTTAAAAGAGATTAATAATCTAAATTTTAACATTAATTTACTCTACGAATATTCATTAAAAAACTTTTCTTATTGGTTTCATCAGCTATTTGCTGAAAGTTTAGGAAAAAATAATATTGGCTTAACCCCCTTGACTTCGATTTGTCCAAAAGACCATCATAGTATGATGCAATTATATTTAGATGGTCCGAAAGATAAATTTTTTAATATTTATGCACCATCAGATGAAGTTTACTTTGAGGAATTTGCAAAACTTGAGTTAGGACCTATAGAGAAAAAAAGTCCTGAAAAATTAATAAAATCTCAGTTTTTAGGTCTCGTTCAAACTTTTAGAGAAAAAAAAATTCCTTTTAAAATCATTCAAATGAATCATCGACAATCTTTTCGGTTAGAAAATATACTTGAGTTATTTTCATATAATATTTTAGAGACAATCATTTTAGGCTACGCACAAAATATTGATCCTTACAATCAGCCAGCAGTTGAGCAAATTAAAATAAATACTTTTAAAGATTAAATCTTGCAAAATTAATTAAAGATATCCCATATTTTTTTTGCAGTAGTATATTGAAATAATTTTCATATATAATTTTTTTCCCTACTTCTTGATGAATGACAATTATACATTCAGGTGAATTTTTTTTTATAAAATTTATTTTTTTTATTAATTCATTCCACAATTCATAATTAAAGGGAGGATCTAAAAAAATTAAATCTATTTTGTCCTTAAATAATTTTATAAAATCAATATTTAGTATATCTTTATTGATAATTTCACATTTATCTAAAGAATTAATAGATTCAATATTTTTTGTAAGAATTTTTAAAGTCTTTATATTTTTTTCAATAAAAAATACTTTAGCACTTCCCCTAGATAAACATTCAATTCCAAAAGACCCACTTCCTGAAAAAATATCTAAAATATTACTATTGTGAAAATTAAACTTAATATTTTTATTATGTAACAAGAAATTGAATATACTTTCTTTTACATAGTCACGTAATGGTCTTGTAATATTTTGATCTGGAAGTAATAATTTTTTTTTTTTAAAATAACCTGATATAATTCTCATATTCTTTTATTTCTTTTTTGTCTGCTAGTTTGATTTCCCCAGATTTAAGTGTACCTAATTTAAATGGACCAAACTCTAATCTAACCAGTTTATTGACTCTCAAATTTATACTTCTCATTAACTCTCTAATCTCTCTATTTTTTCCTTCCTTTAACTCTATTTCTAGCCAAAAATTTTTTTTGTCTTGATTAAAAATTTTATATTTAAAAGGTTGATAGTTTATTCCTTCTATAGTTATGCCTTGGCTCAATGTTTTTAGTTTTTTTTCATCAAGTATTCCGTAAACTCTTACTTTATATTTTCTAATAAATTCATTTTTAGGTAATTCTAAACTTCTTGAAATTTCTCCAGAGTTTGTCACAATTAATAATCCCTCTGAATTAATATCAAGACGACCAGCAAAAATAAAATTTTTAAATTGTTTTGGCAGTATTTCATAAACGATAGCTCTATCGTCTTGCTTTTGTTTTGAGCAAATATATCCTTGGGGTTTATAAAATTTATAAATTTGTTTGTATTTTTTAAAAACAACTAATTTCCCATCCACTTTAATAGAATCTTTTTCATTAACAAAATGTACAGGTGAGCTTAATTTTACTCCATTTAACTGAACCCTTCCTTCTTCAATCATTTTTTCAACTTCTCTTCTTGAACCTACATTATAAGAGGATAAAAATTTAGAAATTCTTGTTTTTGTAAATTGATCGGAAGACATATGGATAATTTTAATTTTTATTTGAATACTTTATATAAATTAGCGAACCAAGCAATAAAGGTAAATGAATTACCAATCAGTGCAATTATAGTAGATCCAAAAACAAAGAAAATTATTGCAAAAGCACATAACCAAACTATTAGAAAAAAAAATCCTTTGGCACATGCGGAATTACTCGTAATTGAAAAATCTTTGAAAAAATTAAAAAGAAAAAGGTTGGACGAACTTGATATTTATTGTTCATTAGAACCATGCGCAATGTGTTCAGCTGCTTTGGCTTTAGCAAAAATTAGAAGAGTTTACTTTTGTGTTGAGGATAAAAAGGGGGGTGGATTTATTAATGGAGCAAAAATTGCAACCTTAAAACAATTAAACCATAAATTTTCTTATTACTATGGATTTGATGAACTGAGATTTTTATCAGTTTTAAAAAATTTCTTTAAAAGTAAAAGAAGTTAATTTTTTTTAAACGCTCTCCAGCCAATATCTTTTCTGTAGTACATGTCTTGCCAGTCTATAGCATCAAGCATTGCATTTGCTTTATTTTTTGCTTCTTCTAATGTTTTGCCAAGACAGGTTGCGTTTAAAACCCTTCCTCCATTTGCAAGTATTTTATTGTCTTTCAAAATAGTTCCGGCATGAAAAAGTTGCTCATGATCATTTGTTTTAATTTTTTCAATATTTTTTATTTCAGTAAGAGTATTATATTTGTCCGGGTAGCCTTTTGCTGCAGCCACAACAGTTATGCACGGTTTTTCATTCCATATAATATTCATTTCATGAATTTTATTTTTTTTAACTGCATTAACTAAAGTTAATAAATCTGTTTTAAGCCTCATCATGAGAACCTGGCACTCCGGATCTCCAAATCTAATATTATACTCAATTAATTTAGGCTCACCATTGCTAATCATTAGGCCCGCATATAGTATTCCAGTAAACTTGCACCCAATTTTATTTAATCCTTTTAGAGTAGGTTCTATAATTTTGGTTTGAATTTTCTTCTCAATATTTTCATCAATGATCAACGATGGAGAATATGCACCCATCCCACCTGTATTGGGACCAGTGTCACCTTCTCCAATTCTTTTATGATCTTGGGCTGTTCCTATTGGAATATAATGATCACCATCTGTAATTATAAAATAACTTGCTTCTTCTCCTTCTAAAAACTCCTCAATGATAAATTTTTTAGATGATTTAAATTTACCATCTAAAATTTCTTTAGCGCATTTTAACGATTCTTCAATGGAAGATGAAATTGTGACACCTTTTCCCGCTGCCAGGCCATCGGATTTAATTACCAATGGATGTTGATTTTCTTCTATAAACGATTTTGCTTTTTCAAAATTGTCAAATTCTTCATACTTTGCAGTTGGAATATTGAAATCTTTACATAATTTTTTCATGAATGCCTTAGAACCCTCTAGTTGAGAGGCTTTTTTACTTGGACCAAAAGCATAGATATTTTTTTCCGAAAGGAAGTCTACAATCCCTGCAACAAGAGGAATTTCTGGTCCCACAATTACAGTATTGACGTTGTTTTCTTGTAAAAATGAGTAAAGTAAATCAAAATTTAAGTAATCAATATCAATATTTTCACATATGGTTTTTGTGCCAGCATTTCCAGGAATACAAAATAATTTTTTAATTTCTTTAGATCTTTGTAATTGAAAGCATATAGCATGTTCTCTACCACCACTTCCAATTACTGCAACGTTCATGTTAAACTATTATTTATATTAAAATGAATAATATTCCAGAATATTCTGTATCTGAAATAACCCATCTAACCAAAAATATATTAGAAGAAAATTTTGGTTTAATTAAAGTAAGAGGTGAAATTTCCAAGGTAAAAGAATTTAAAGGTCATTACTATTTTTCATTAAAAGATGAAAACTATGTTTTAAATTCAGTATGCTGGTCAAGAAATATTGATTTTTTAAATATTAAACCAGAAGAGGGTCTCGAGGTTTTTGCTCAAGGAAAATTAACTACATATGCAAAAGGAAGTATTTCTAATTACCAACTGCAAGTTGAGCAAATTGATGCTCATGGAGAGGGAGCCTTATTAAAAATATTTGAATTGAGAAAAAAAAAACTAGAGGAAGAGGGGCTTTTTGATACAAAGCATAAAAAATCAATTCCATTATACCCAAAAAAAATTGGTATCATAACCTCACCATCCGGATCGGTTATTATGGATATTATAGATAGAATTAAAAAAAGATATCCAACATATTTAGAGTTATTTTCAGTTACGGTACAAGGCGCAAAAGCAGCTAATGAAATTATTTCAGGCATTGATTATTTTAATAAACATTCAAATGCAGATATTATTATTATAGCAAGAGGCGGGGGCGGTGCAGAAGACTTCCTTCCATTTAATGATGAAAATGTTGTTAGAAAAGTATTCGATTCTAAAAAACCAATTATTTCAGCTATTGGACATGAAACAGATTTTACTTTAATCGATTTTGTTGCAGATATTAGGGCGGCAACACCTACAGCAGCAGCCGAAATCGCAGTTCCAGATATTAAAAATTTACAAAAAGAATTAATGCAACAATATAAGAGCTTAAATTTTGCAATAAATACTTTTTTAAACAAAATGTTAAAAAATTTATCCAATATGAAAAAGTTATTAAATTTCAAAACTTTATACAGCTCGTTAAATCACAGTAAAAAAAACGTGGAAGTTTTAAAAAAAAATTTACATTATTTCTTTTTAAATATTAAAAAAAATAGAACTATACAATTAGAGAATACAAAAAGTAGATTTGAAAGCTTAAATATAAAAAATGTTTTAAAAAGAGGTTATTCAATAGTTAGGGGCCATAATAAAAAAAATATTATTAAAACTCATAAAATAAAAGCAGGTAGCTTAATTGATATCGAATTGTCTGACGGTATAGTGGTAGCTAGTATTAATCCAAAAACATGAGCAAAGAAGCAAAATTGAAATTCAAAGCTGGTAGTTTTGATATTATTGAGCATGGTGATCATGTTTTGTGCTCAGTATCAGGTAAAAAAATTTTATTGTCAGATTTGAAGTATTGGAATGTAGAGCTTCAGGAGGCTTATTACTCTCCAGAAGAGGTGGCTAAAAAATTTTTAAATGAATAATAAAATTTTCCTTACTCTAATTTTTTTTTTCTTTATTAATACTATTTCATATTCATTTGAATTGAATGGTAATTTTGTTCAAGGAGGTTTGATAAAAGGCAAAGTTCATCCTGGAACTAAAGTATTGTTAGATAACAAACCTCTTAAAGTATCAAAAGAAGGATTGTTTGTTTTTGGAATTAGTAAAGAAAGATTATCTAACGTAAAATTAGAATTTCAGTATAATTCAAAAAAAAATATAGTCGTAAAAGAAATAAAAAAAAGAAAATTTGTTGTTCAGCGTATTGATGGTCTACCCCCTCGAATGGTAACTCCAAACGAAAATGATATGTTGCGAATAAAAGCTGAAGCTAAATTAATTAACACCGCAAAATTAATCGATTCTAATAATATTTTTTTTTACACAGATTTTACCAAACCAGTGGAAGGAATTATAACTGGCAAATATGGTAATCAAAGAATTTTAAATGGTGAGCCCAGAAGAGCACATTATGGTATTGATATAGCTGCTAAAAAGGGGACACCGGTCAAATCTCCAGCTAATGGAGTTGTAACTTTAGTTGAAAAAAATCTTTATTTTACCGGCGGCACAATTTTCATTGATCATGGACATGGTATTAATTCCATTTATTCTCACTTGGAAAGCGTCAATGTTCAAAAGGGGCAAAGTATTTTGAAGGGAGATATTATAGCAACGGTTGGTTCAACTGGAAGATCGACAGGACCTCATTTAGATTTTAGAATTTACTGGAAAGATGTGGCAGTAGATCCTGAGTTAGTTTTAAAAAATTAAGATTTCCATCTATTGTGAGTCCATATCCATTGACTAGGATTTTTATTAATCATTGACTCAATTATTTGATTAATTTTTTTTGTAATACTAATTTCATTGTCTATTGATTTATCTAGTTTCATTGGGGCGTAAATTGTCATAGTAAAATAATGATTTTGAATTCTTTCGAGATGAATTGGAATAATTTGATAATTATATTTTAAAAATAGTTGAGCAGGAATTAACGTGGTGTAAGCCTCATGATTAAAAAAATTAATTTTTTTACCCTGAGTTATGCTCTGATCAACCATAACTGCAATGTTCATATTATTTTTTGCAGCTTTGATAAATTGTCTAGTCCCATCATTTTTGGTACCAGGTATATTTTTTGGTATTTGATTTGGACAAATAAATTTTTTTCTCCAGTATTCCATAATGGGATTTAAAAATTTATTGTTTAAAGGCCTATAAATTGCAGCAATATTGGCATTATTTTTTTCTAACTCCATAGCCATAAGTTCAAAATTTGCAAAATGGCCAGAAATAAAAACAGTTGGTTTATTGCTGCTGATTGCCGAATGAAGGATATCCATACCCTCAACTTTAACAATATTGGTTTTTTTTTGGAATTCATTCAAAAAAACATATTCGGCGAAAGTTCTTCCAAAATTACACCACATATCGTTAATTATTTTTTTCTGCTGCGATTGATTCAATTTAGGGAATGCCAAATTTAGGTTATCTTCAATTTTTTTGGTTGGTCTAAACAATGAGCCAAGTAGTCTAGCCAAATTGCATCCAATATCAGACGCATTTTTTTTTCCAATTAATTTAAAAAAAATGAATAAAGTAATAACTATTATAAATTCAAAAAAATATTTAATTATTTTCATTTAATAACTTTCTTAAAAACATACTTTCTTTTTCTATAAATAGATTAACTTGAACAAAGTCTATATTTTTTCTTTGGGCATTGTTTATTCTTAAAAAATCTTTTTCAGTAGTTATTAGATTTAATTTTTTTTGTTTAGCTATGTTATTCAACAAAGCTATATCATTTGA
>VTPD01000057.1 GCA_008638015.1 Pelagibacteraceae bacterium
GTGTCATGAAAGATTATATTATAATTATTAATTAATAATTTATTAGATATAACTTCTTTAGTGGTTCCGGGCTGATCTCCTGTTTTGGAAATTTCTTCATTAAAAATTTTATTGAAAAAAGTAGACTTTCCAACATTAGGTTTGCCAACAATTGATACATTTAGCAAATTCATAATATTAATTTATTTGATAAATTGTTCCATTGCCATCAAGAATGTAAATATTATTTAGGATAATTACAGGATTTGAAGATAAATGTTTTGCAATTTTTTTATAAGAGATATTGTTAAAATCACTTGTATCAATTTTAAAAAATATTCCATTTTGAGACACAATATATAGGTAATTTGATGAAATAAATGCATATTTAAATAAAAAATCTTTTCCTGATTTTTTAATTAGATTTTCAAAATTGATCAAAATATTTTTTTTATATAATATTGAACCATTTGCTTTATCAAAGATAGAAACATACCCATTATTAGTAAAATTAATAATATTATTTGGAACAACTAAAGATGTGACGGTTGATGAATAAGGCAAATCTTGAGACCAATTTATTTGTCCCGTATTAAGATTAACATTAATTATTTTATTTTTATTAGTAGAAATAAAAACATCATTATCTTTAATGATAATTTTGCTTAATTGCAGTAAATTATTTGAAATTGCTAAATTAGTATTTACCTCAACATTTAAACTCCAGGCCAAATTTTTTTGCACAAGATCAATACAATAAATATCACCAAGATCATTTGAAAATATCAATTTATCAAGATCAGCAACTACTTGAAATGCACTATAATTTTTTAAAATATTTGTTGCACTTTCATAGCTCCAATTTTGACTACCTGTTTTACTATCAAAAGAATAAATTTTCCCGTTATCATTTAAAACGTATAGATTATTTTTATATAAAACTAAATTAGACACAAACGGAACGCCTAACTTAGTAGACCATTTGATTTTATTTAATTTTGGATCGTAAGAGTGAATATTTCCTAAATTGTCCGAAATATACAAATATTCACCATCGCTAGATAAAGAAAATTTTAACAAATAATCTTGAAAATCTTTTTTTTTATAAAGAGAAAATTTTTTCAATATGCCTAAATTTAGGTCTAGAGAATAAATGCTCCCCAAATCATCTACATAGAATAATTTATTATCAAAAGATAAAATATTCTTTTCATAAATATTGGATTTGACTGATGAAAAATGTTTAGTTTTTTTTTTTATATTTAAAGATCCAGAATATTGAGAATGTGGTATAAAATTTGAGTTTTGAAAATTTGGATGAAACCAATTGTTTAAATTAAAAGATTGATAATTTGAAATTTTTTTAACTTTTTTTATTTCTTCAGATAAATTCTCCTTATTATTTTCTAAAAAAATTTCAGTGCCTTGATTTTTAAAAGCTTTAATATCAATTAGTAATTCATCTTTTTTTGATGAACAATTGAATAAAAAAAATAAAATTATTAAATAATATAAATTATTTTTCATTAACTAATTTTTGAATTTCATTAGCTTTTGAAAGTTCATTTTTTGAAATATAGAAATCAACTAAAATTTGCATTGATAATGAATAAAACTTACTTTGCTTTTCATTTTTATTCAACAAACCTAACATTGTTTTTTCATCAGCCTTATCAAAAATCAAAAGGGCTTTTTTTATTTTCAATAACTCAGTATTTAAAGCAGATAGTTTTTTAGAGTTAAGAATATCGTCAATTATAATAATATTTTTTTTAGGATTTTTTTTTTTTAAATTAATTTCTATGATTTTGTTCAAGGAAGATATGATGATAGACTCATTTTTTTCATTTAAAAGCTTGGTAAAAATTTTATCTGCCTCATCTAAATTCTCATTACTTAGCATCATGATTGCCTTGCTATAATCTTCTAGAATTTTTTCGCTTTTGTTGCGTTCATAAGCTTTAAAGGCGTGATAAAAACTAGGAATAGTTATTAATAGAATTAATAGAGTGATTAAATATTTTTTATATTGAGAAAAAAATTTGATTACTTTGTCTCTAAATAAATCGTCTTTAATTTGATTTTCTAATTCTGATGACATTATTAATAAATATTTTTTTTTGTAGGAAATTTGTGATTAACAATATCAGAATTATATTTTTTTACACTGTTGGAAATTATTTTTCTTAAATTGTTATATTTTTTTACAAATTTTGCTGTTTTATCAAATATACCAAGCATATCCTCAGTAACTAATACCTGGCCATCGCATTTTTTTGTAGCTCCTATTCCAATTGTTTTGATTTTCGCTATCTTACATAATTTAATAGCTAATCTTTCGGTCACACCTTCAATAACCACTGAGAATGCACCATTCTTTTGGACAGCCAACAAATCGTTGGTGACGATATTTTCTTCATTTTTAGTCTTGCCTTTTATTCTGTATTCAGATGATTTTGTAACTTGCTGCGGCAACAAACCTATATGACCCATCACTGGAATATTATTTTTTACTAATTTTTTTATTGTTTTTGCAATAGCAACTCCGCCCTCCATTTTTATAGCATCGCATTTTGTTTCTTTCATAATTTTTCTTGCATTTTTAAGTGCGATATCTGGCGATTTTTCATAAGTATTTTTTGGCATATCTACAACCAAAATACTTTTTTTAATTCCCTTACGTACTGCTTTTCCATGTCGGATCATTGTACTTAAACTTAAACGAGTAGTATTTTTATCTCCATAAAGAACCATTGATAAAGAATCTCCTACTAATACTAAATCACAATACTCATCTATAATTTCAGCCATATAAGTTGTATAAGCTGTAAGACAAACGAGTTTTCTTTTAGATTTGCAGAACAGATCTATTTTTGGATTTTTTATTCCCATTCTATTGTACCTGGTGGTTTTGATGTAACATCATACACTACTCTATTAATGCCACTAACCTCATTTACTATTTTACTACTAATTTCAGATATATCTTTATGATCAAAATTATAAAAATCAGCCGTCATTCCATCAACAGAAGTGACTGCTCTTAAAGCACAAATATATTCGTAAGTCCTACTATCTCCCATGACTCCAACTGTTTTAATTGGAATTAAAGTAGCAAAAGCTTGCCAAATATTTTTATATAAATTTCTTTTTTTTAATTCATTAATGAAAACATGATCTATATTTTGTAAAATTTCTAATTTCTTTTGATCAATATCTCCTAAAATTCTTATTGCCAATCCTGGACCAGGAAAAGGATGTCTGTTTAAAATAAAATTATTGACTTTCATTTTTTTACCAAGGTATCTAACTTCGTCTTTAAACATTTCTCTAAATGGCTCTAATAAATATAATTTCATTTTTTTTGGTAAACCACCCACATTATGGTGAGACTTAATTTTAGATGTTGGACTGCCAGAGAAGCTCTGACTCTCAATAACATCTGGATACAGTGTTCCCTGAGCTAAATATTTAATATTTTTTTTATTTTTTGTAAAATCTTCAAAGACTTTAATAAATGTGTGACCAATAATTTTTCTTTTTCTTTCAGGATCTTTAATATTTTTAAGATTATTCAAAAATAACTGTTTTTTATTCAAATAAATAAAATTACTTTTAAATTTTTTTTTATATACTTTTATAATTTCTAACGTTTCTCCTTTTCTCATTAAGCCTGTATCGATATAAACGCATATAAGCTGTTTTTTTATAGTTTTGTAAAGCACATGTGCTAACACACTACTATCTACGCCACCTGATAAAGCGCAAAGAACTTTGTCCTTTCCTACTTGCAATTTAATATTAGAGGATATTTTTTGTAATTTTGTTTCATTGGTCCAATTTTTTTTACATTTACAAATTT
>VTPD01000008.1 GCA_008638015.1 Pelagibacteraceae bacterium
ACTATCAATTAAAATACTGCGGATGTGGTGGAATGGTAGACACGTCAGACTCAAAATCTGATGCGCGCAAGTGTGTAACGGTTCAAGTCCGTTCATCCGCACCAAAAATTCATGAGTTTAGAACAGTATAATAATTTACCGGAACTTTTTTTCGCAAAATGCAAAAATAATCTTAAAGAAGGTCATTTAACTTTTGTAGATAAAAATACTCATAATAAGGTAACTTGGAAGTGGGAAGATACTAAAAATAAAGTATTAGCCTTATCAAACTTTTTAAATAAAAAAATTAATTCAGGTGATAGAGTAATGTTGGTCTCTGAAAATAGGCCAGAGTGGCTAATTTCAGATCTTTCTATAATGATTAATGGTTCTATCACAGTTCCCAATTATACAACTTATACCAGTAAAGATTTTGAGTATGTTATTAAGGATTGTGAGCCAACAGGCTTAATTGTTTCTAGTCAAAGTTTATTTCAGACAATTGTACAAGCGGCCAAAAATATAAATTATAAATTTAATTTTATTATTCATTTTGATGAATTAAATAAAAATTTATATGACAACGAAAATTTATTTAGCATAAATACAATTTTCAAAGACTATCAAATAAGTGAATTAAGTTTTTTAGATCTCAAGCAAATTCAAAGAAAAGATCCAGCTTGTATAATTTATACATCTGGAACTGAAGGTAATCCAAAAGGAGTTGTTTTGAGTCATGGAGGAATTTTATGTAATTGTGATGGAGCCATTGACCTTCTTAAGGAAATGAAAACTAACAAACACTCTTTTTTAACTTGGTTACCACTTTCTCACTCATATGAGCATACAATACAATTTGTGCAAATTGCTATGGAAGCCAAAGTTTTTTATGCAGAAAGTTTAGAAAAATTATTAGTAAATCTTCAGGATGCAAAGCCAACAATTATGACTGCTGTTCCTAGGTTTTATAATAATCTTTTTCATAAAATGAACATGAAGGCAAATAAGGAAACGGGTTTAACAAAAAACATATTTTTTAAAACAGTAGAATTAGGAAAAAAAGTATTCCTAGGACAAAAGCTAACTTTAGTTGAAAAATTTATCAATTTTGTATGTGAAAACCTAGTTAGAAAAAAAATTAAAAAAGGTTTAGGTGGTAACATTGAAGCATTTGTTTCTGGAGGCGGTCCACTTGATCCAAACGTAGGATTATTTTTAAATTCTCTTGGCCTTCAAACTCTTCAGGGTTATGGGTTAACAGAAACCTCGCCGGTTGTTAGTTGCAATCCACCCTTTCAAGTAAAAATAGATACAGTAGGAAAAGTTTTAAAAGGAGTAGAAGTAAAAATTGAGGAGGATGGGGAAATATTGGTAAAAGGTGAAAATGTGATGCTAGGATATTGGAGAAAGCCTGAAGCTACAGAAAAAGTATTAATTAACAACTGGATTCATACAGGTGATATTGGTGAAATAGATAATGATGGTTATTTAAAAATTACCGATAGAAAAAAAGATATTATTGTTAATGCCGGTGGAGATAATATTTCTCCAGCAAAAATTGAAAATTTATTGTGTCTAGATCCATCTATCGAGCAGGCAATGGTATATGGAGATAACAAAAATTATTTAGTTGCATTAATTTATCCTAATCAAGAAAAAAAATTCAATAGAGATGAGATTGCAAACATCATTGATAAAATCAATCAACAGTTGTCTGCAATAGAAAAAATTAAAAACTTTTATTTGTTAGATGAAGGCTTTACGATTGAAAATAATTTACTAACTCCAACTATGAAACTAAAAAGATATTTAGTGAAACAAAAATATCTTGATGTGCTAAATAGCTTTTACAAAACAAAATAAACGTTGATAAATCTTAAAAATCAATACTTTTTCTGAATTTATAATTTAAACTTTAAATTGAAAAAAAAATAAAATTTTAAAAAAAAATTTTGAAAAATTTTTCAAATTATTAATCATTTGACATTGCTAAGTAATTATTTTTATATGAATTAATAACGAATCACTTAAATTTTGTTTAAGTGAAACTCCAAAACTAAAAAGGAGAGTAAAGATGGCTAAGAAAAGAAAAAAAGCAGCAAAGAAAAAAGCTACTAAGAAAAAAGCTACTAAGAAAAAAGCTGCACCTAAGAAAAAGAAAGCTAAAGCTAAGAAAAGAAAAAAATAGTTTTAAGAATTTTTTTTCAAAAAAAACGCTCTCTAATTGGAGGGCGTTTTTTTTATGTGACTAGATTTTCTTCTGTTTTTTTACCGAGGGCTTTGTTCAATTTCTCTTTTGCCTCTTCTTCAGTAGATCCTAAGACTACCGTAACTTCGCCCAATAATCTTTCAAATGCTTTTTCGAAAAGTTGTCTTTCGCTATATGATTGATCAACTGGCATGTCAGTATTTTTATTTAAATCCCTTACTACTTCTGCAATCTGATAAATTTCACCAGAATTAATTTTTTGTTCATATTCTTGTGCTCTTCTGCTCCACATAGTTCTTTTAACTTTAGCTTTGCCTTTTAAAATCGAAATAGCTTTATTAATTTGGTTAATGCTTGATAGAGGTCTTAGATGATTTTGTTGATTGGTTGGAATAGTTAAGACAAGTTTATCTTTGGTAATTTCAATTTTATAAAAATGAATTTCTATTCCTGCAATTGTGTCTTTTTCTACAGCTACGATCTGGCCAATTCCATGTTTTGGATAAATTACATAATCTTTAATTTTATAAATTCTTTTTTCATTTTCTTGTTTTTTAATTTTCTTAATTTCAACTAGTGGATCTTGAGAAGAAGACGTATACACGCGACCAGATCTTGGTGTTACCTTAGCTGGCGTAATAACTTCTGCTGTTTTTGGTTGTTCTACTGTTTCAGCTTTCTTAAGTTTTTTTTCTTTAGTAGTTTTTTTAATTTTTTTTTCTTTAACTATTTTTTTAGCTACTTTGGTTTCTTTTTTTTTAGCTTTAATAATTTTTTTTACTTTAGTTGTTGGCTTTTTAATTTTCGTAGTTTTTGCTTTATCTTTGCCTAAAAGATTTTTAACTCTATCAACTAATTTTACGCTTTTTTTAATTTTTTTTGGCATGAAGAATTTGTAAGACGGAGGAGATATAGGATAATAATAAATTTTTCAAGGTTATTATTAGTTATTGTCCCCAGGTCCAGCTTTTTCACTATAGTATTTATCTAGTTTATTTTCTTCATCTTTAAACTTTTCCCATTCTGGTAGTGGATCTTTCTTTTTTGTGATTACAGGCCACTTTTCAGATAATTTCTTATTAATCAGTACATATTTTTCAGCACCATCGTTTGTATCTGGTTCGATAGCATTGATTGGGCATTCAGGTTCGCAGACTCCACAATCAATACATTCGTCAGGATTGATAACAAGCATGTTTTCTCCTTCATAAAAACAATCAACTGGGCACACTTCAACACAATCCGTCAATTTACACTTGATACATTTGTCATTTACTACGTAGGTCATAAATTTAATCTTTTTTTTAATAAAATTTTTATATCTCCAATATCTTTATCTTCAACATAAATTAATCCAGCCAACCTTCTGATAAAATTATCTTCATATTCATGTATTTTTTTATCTGAATAAATAACCTCCAAAATCATCTGAATGATGGATAGCCTATCACTGTATTCTAGTTCTTTTATTTTTTTAGTAAAATGAAGTATTTGCAAGCTATCATCAACCATGGTCTCACATTTATTAATTAATTTATCAAAATAGCTATCATTTTGCTCTGTTAACCAATTTTGCAAACATAGTCTAATAAGTTTTTTTTCACTATCTGAGTATTCACCATCAATTTTTGCTGCATAAATCAATATACATACAATTGCAATTTCAGTGGTAATTGTATCCTGTTCAGTTTCAGGTTTTTGTTGAAACCATTTTATCATGAAATAATTTTTAGATCTTTTAGTTTTATAAATGGATTGCTCAATTCTTTTTCCTTAATTTTTTTTAAATTAATTTTTTTTGGCTTATAGAGATAAATATTTTTATCATTTTCATTTTTAGTAACATAGTTCATTTTTATCATTAAATGATTAAAATCATCTTTAGAGCACCCCAGTAAATTTAGCATATCACTACTAAGTTCAAATGATCCATTTTTACTTATTGCTATAATTTTTAGAAATAATCTTTCTAACATATCTATTCTGACGATGTAGGGACCAAAGGTTTCAAATCCACATATTAAAAGAAACTTATTATTTTTATTTTTAAAATTTTTAATAAAATTTAGCCCAAATGTAGGGTAGGTATTTTCTTTTATATTTTCAAAGCAGTTCCACAAAATGGTTTTATAAGTAACAGCATGAGGCTTTACCATTTTTGGTTGATAAACGTGATATCTTCCAATTTTAACTCCAAGTTTTCGTAAAATATATCTATCCTCTTTATTAATTTGTTTAATTAGAGAGTTAATATTTTCTCTTTTTAATACTCCATTATTTTCAAATAGTTGATAACACAAACCTTTGATCAACTGATTATCTGTCTTTGGATTTTGAATCTCCACCAAGTCTCTTAATAAGGTTTTGGTTTGGTTATCAAGCCATGCTTGCATAGTCTTCGTTACTTGTTGCTGATCTTTTACTTCTAAACTCTCATCTGAATAAATTTTAGCTTCTGGACTTAAATAATTTTTCCCTGGCGAAATTTTTCCAACCAAACTTTCTTTCCAATAAACTTTCCCATCATGGGTAAGTTTGAAAAATTCAGGATTTTCAATGATTTCTTTTGCTCTTTGTTTTAATTCAATTGCAGCACCACTTCTTGCTGCTTTTTGAATTGATCGTATATCAGTTTGTAATGCAGATTGGGCATAATCTAGGGACAACTTTAGTCCATTTATTTTACCCACTAACTGTCCATCAATAATGATCTCATCGTTATCTGAAATTTTCGTCTCTAATTGAATGTCTTGTTTTAAGCCTCGTGAAAGAATGCTTATTCTTTTGTCTACAAAGCTTTTGGATAGTTCTTCATGTAATTTATCTGATAATTTATCCTCTATATGTTGAGTTTTGGCCACCCAATAATCACTGTTTTCTACCCAATTTTTTTTGTTAGATACATAAGACCAAGTTCTTATATGTGATATTCGGTTAGCGATGGCATCGATGTTGCCTTCAATATTATCGAGTCCAGATAATTGTCGTTTCATCCAGTCATTAGTTATTTTTCCTTTGTCCGATGTTAAAAAATTAAATACTTTTGTTATGATCTCGGTATGTTCATTATAAGAACTTTTTGTAAAATCGGGTATTTGACAACATTCCCACAAAGTTGAAATAGAGAATTGATTATTTTGTAACTTTAAATTTGAATTTTCTGAAGTTAAAAATTTAAAAATATTTTCATCAATCAAATCTTTATTACGTAATAAGTTTGATAGTGGAGATTTTAGATTTAAACTTTGTAAAAAATTATTTTGATTAGAAAAATCTAAACTAGAATTCCTCCAATAGATATTTATGACACTATCAAATTGATGATTTTCTAATTTTTCAATTTGCTCATTAGATAATGCATCACAACTTCCGGTAACACCAAAAGTACCATTATTAGTATATCGTCCGGCTCTACCACTAATTTGACCAATCTCAGTATTACGTAAGTATCTCATTTGCTTTCCATCAAATTTTTTTAAACTATTAAAACTGACATGATCAATATCCATATTAATACCCATGCCGATGGCATCGGTTGCTACTAAAAAATCAACATCACCAGATTGATACAATCCAACTTGTGCATTTCTAGTTTTGGGACTAAGTGATCCCATTACGATTGCAGCACCACCTCTCTGTCTTCGAATAAATTCTGCTAAAGCATAAACCTCATCAACAGAAAAAGCGACAATGGCACTACGTGGCTGAATTCTAGAAATTTTTTTATGACCCGTGTAAGTCAATTTTGATAGTCTATCTCTATAAATAAATTCACAACTAGGAACTAGTTCAGAAATAATACTTTTCATCGTGTCTGCTCCTAAAAACATTGTAAGTTTATCACCTCGATAATTTAGTAGACGATCGGTAAAAATATGTCCGCGCTCAGGATCCGCGCACATTTGAATCTCATCAATTGCAATAAATTCAAAATTAATATCAAGAGGCATGGACTCAACTGTACACAAATAATAATTTGCAGTAGGAGGAATAATTTTTTCTTCTCCCGTTATTAATGCAACTCGACCAGCGCCAAGTTTTTCTACTAATTTATCGTACACTTCTCTTGCCAGTAGTCTTAAAGGAAATCCTATAACTCCGGTTTCAAATTCAAGCATCCGTTCGACTGCCAAATGAGTTTTTCCAGTGTTGGTGGGACCAAGGACAGAGATAATTTGTTGATTCATCATTTATGGTATTATTTTTTTTGACCCACTATATTTAGGAATGAGCTTAGAACAAACTAGGCATAAAATGTGACCGAATCAATAGAAAAAATGTTCTACTTTTAGGTGAACTTGGTTCTTTTTTCTTATTTTAATTTTGTATTAATTTTTTTTTATTAAAAAATCTTTTTTTTCAAAAATCTCATCCGAATTTTCTATGTAAATATTTGTTACTTCTGCAGATGTGGGACCTAAAAAACATTTGCTAATGATATCTTTAAATACCTCATCAGTTATATGGTAAAAAAAAGCTTCAACATTTCCATCTTGTAAATTCTTTACCCAACCAAAAACCTCATTTTGATTACAGATTTTTTGTAGCCAATAACGATATCCAACACCTTGTACTTTACCCGAAATGATAATTTTTTTTGAAATCAATTTTCTAGCTATGGTCTTTTAATTGACAAAAGTTTTAAGTCAGAGTTTTCTTTAATTGTATTTATTGTTTTTAGAATTGGCATTATAAGGACTTTCTTTTTAGGACCAAAAGCATGAATTAATTTTGTTTTACTGATTGCAATAGCAACATGTCCTTTCCAAAATAGTAAATCACCTTTTTGGATGTTATGAATTGATACTTTTTTTTTAAAGAATTTTTGCTGATCTTTGCTGTCTCTTGGACATCTTAGATTAGCACTTTTCATTAATTCTTGCACAAGACCAGAGCAGTCAATACCCTTTACTGAGTTTCCTCCCCAAAGATATTTGGTATGTAAAAAATGCTTATAATTTTTTAAAAAATTAAAACTATTTTTAATTTGTTCAATATCTTTTTTTTGTATCCAGTATTTATCTTCTTTTATAAATTTACCCTGTTGTTGGGTAAGAGTAATTTTTGAATTAAATAATAGTTTTTTTGAAGTTTTACTTTTTGTATTTGGTTTAAAATACAAGAATGCTTCTTTTGATTTAATTTTATGAGTTTTTTTTTTATTAGAAATAGTAAAAAAATTAAACTTGGCATATCCTTGATAACGATCATGGACGGAGTATCCTTGTAAGAAATTCTTTATTTTATTTTTCGCATAAAATTTTTCACCATAAAGTATCTGCGAAATAACTTCTGATTTTATATCAGGTTTTCTATAAATATTTATTACTGGTTGATTGCAGGTAAAGATTTTATTCATTTGTTTTTAATTTGCTTTTTTGAATTATGAACACAGTAAATAATGGCATAATTAAAGTTATGATCATAACAACAATCATTAATATTCCAAGTTCAGAATAATCTTGTTTAGTTACAATCATATTGGATATTTTATCTTTAACTTCTCTTGTAATAATAAAAATTTCATTAAGATATTTGGTTAGTAAGGAACTCGCTGATAACGCTAAGTTTGTGAATGATGCAAATACAGCAAAAAAAGTTGCTTTTAAATGCGACGGTGCATTTTTTGCTATCCAAGCTAATAGAGGGATCATAGACACTTGCCCCAATGGAGATTCAACAGCGGTATTAATGATAGCTATAAACTTTGCATCAACTATTCCATTGGTAGCAGATGCGGTCCAATGATGTATGCCGTAATACATTCCAATACTTGGCAAAAGCAAAACTGATCCGGCCACAGAAAGAACAATAATAATTTTTGAAATTGAATTTTTTGCCATAAACTCTCTAAAGAAAAGGATTCCTAGTAATGTTAAAAGAGCACTAATTAAGGCTAATAATGATAAAAATTGTTGATCAAAACCTAAAATATCAATTTCAAACCAGCCGTTGCCTGGCCCAATATTTGGCACTGCTCTAAAAGCAAAAATTGCAATTGCAGTCCCAATAACTGTATTTTTCATCTGCAAAGGCATTTCTTTAATTAAATTTTTCATTAAAAAAATAATGATTGTCATCGATCCAAAGAAGATAATTTCTTGTGCAAACTTAATTTTGGAAGTTCCTATTCCAACCGTAAAAATAACGAAAATTAAACTTCCGCCCAGGATCCACCAATTAGGTTTAGTTATAACAGTTTTATTGTTAGCTGAGAAATTGTTGGAATTTTTTAAATAACTTGCCAGCATAATTCCCGACAAGGAAATAAAGGGTATGATAAGTGCATATAAATAAATATTTCCATAAATAGTAATTTTTTCAGCTTCAGTTAAATTCGCAATATTTGAAAACATAATTACATTTGCAAGAGATACCAAAACTGTACCACCAATAATTGAAAATCTTCCTAAAGTTTGCATTGTAGTGTGCATACTTTTTATTATTTGAGGAGAAAATACCTGGCCGTCTGCGTTTTTAATTGGGATAGCTTCAACAGTCATTGCATCAGCCACAACATCTTGAATGACATAACCGACTGGAGCAAGAATTGAACTAATAACAAACCATGTTTCAACAGAAACAAAAGTTGCCATATATTTTGTATGAACAATAAGTCCATACATAATCAATAAACTTAAACTAATTAAAGCAGCACCTACAACAACTAAATAATTTTTTTTATTCCAAATTAAATCTACTAGATGACCAAGCGGCATTTTAAGTGCCCAAGGAATTCCTGTCCAAAAACCAAGACCCGCCAAAAAAGCGGCAGATAAGTTGAGATAGTCTTTAACGAAAAAAATGCCAACTATTCCTGTCAATCCAGATATACCAGCGGCAAGATAAACCATTAGCGGTGGTAGGTAGCTCCACCTAAACTCTTTTGCGATACTAATAAAAGGAGTAAAAAGTATTTCTTTAGCTTTTTGGATCAATTCAATTTTTAATTGTTTCAATTAGCCAATTAACATTCTGACTAATTATTTCTTTCAATATATCGCTAGCTTCAAAAAAACCAAAAAAGAATGGAAATTTTTGCAAGACAAGTTCTTTATTGGAATAAATACTTATTAATAAAATAATGATAAAAAAAATAAAACTTAAAAGCGTTGTGTAATTTTTTTTTTTAACTGAATTTTTTTTCTTTTCTTTAGGTATTAAAATTTCTTCCGAAGGATTTAAATCTTTTAGTGGTTCCATGTTTTGATAAAGCCATTCTTCATCACAAAATCCACATCGCACCATCCTCCCTTCTTCTGGTATTTCTAGATTAGGAATATCAAATTTATATTTTTGGCATTTGCACTCAACGATCATGATCAATGAAGATAAAGATTAAAATAAAATAATCAATTGTATTTAAAATTATACTTGTGCTCCATTGTGAAATAGTATTTAACAGTTTCAGTTCGGGGGTGCGGTAACGCTGAGATTATACTCTTAGAACCTGATGTTTAATTACAACGTAGGGAGAACAATGAAAACAAAATCAATCAATATTTTATTATCTTTTTTAATCTTTTTTAGCCATGTGGAGTCTGCTTTGGCTAAGCCCATCAAGCTGTCTGAGGATATGGAACTTAGTTTTAACGGGGGCTATATGAGCAGATATGTTTATAGGGGTTTAGACCAGAATAAAGATAGAAGCACGGCCTATGTTGGTGCCGATCTATCTTTGCCAATGGGTGTTTACATTGGAACCTGGGCAGCTGAAGTAAATCAGGCAACTGCAACTGAAGAAATAGATATCTATTTTGGTATAAATCAATCCGTAAAAGATTTTAATTTTGATATTTCTTATTTAGAGGCAAGATATCCTGGTGAGAGACAGTCTTTAAATGCTGCAGAATATAATTTTAAAATTAATTATCAGCCGCAAATGAAACCTTTTAGTTTTGGATATTATCTGGCAATAGAAGATACCGGCAATGCAGTAGGTAGTGATTATAAAGAGTTTAATATTGCTTATGATTTTAAATTATTTAATTTTTTTACCTCTTACGGTGATTGGGACGCAATCAATAAAGTTAAAACATTTGAAATTTCTAAAAGCTTTTCATTATTTGATTTATCAATATCAAGAATAATGACTGATAATGTGGGTGCAACCGCAGATGAAACATTCAATATAATTACCCTAAGTAAAAATTTTTAAATAGGGAGGACTAGTGATTTTTGATTTATATAATTTTATTTTATTAGGTATTTGTCTGTTTTTTGTAATTTTTGGCTTAGTATTTTCTAAGAATGAAAAATCAATTTCTTCATATTTAAATGCAGGCCGCTCCATTCGATCTAAGTCTTTAACAGCATCGATTGTTGCCTCTTGTTTTGGCGTATGGATTTTAATAGGGCCTTCAGAAGCAGCAACATGGGGAGGGATAGGAGCGGTAGTAGGTTATGCGCTTGGTCAAGCATGTCCATATCTTGCCATGAATATTTTAGGCAAAAGATTGAGATCTATTATGCCTCAAGGCAATAGCTTAACGCAGTTTGTATTTGCCCGCTATGGCAAAACTATGTTGCAAGTCATTTTACTACTATCCCTTTTTTATATGTTTATTTATTTGTGTGCTGAAGTAACGGCAATTGCAAAAGTAGTTCAATTAATTTCTGGCACAGACTTATGGAAAACTTCTCTTATTATTTTAGTATCCACTTTAATTTATACTTTAAAAGGTGGGTTAAGGATTTCTATTCTAACAGATAAATTTCAATTTATTATTATTTCAATTTTTTTAATTTTGATTTTTTACTATTTATTTTTGTCAGGAAATATAAATATTGATATTAATTTAATAACATCGAAAGCCAGCACATTAATTGATCCAAAATATTTTTACGGATACACAGCTGGAATAACTTTTTTCATTGCTGTTTTTGCTACCAATTTATTTGATCAAGGGGTATGGCAAAGAGTGTTTGCTGCTAAATCAATGGATGATGTAGAAAAAGGTTTTAAAAACTCTTTTTTTATTGTTTTACCGGTTATTTTGCTTCTTGGTTTCTGCGGAATTGTTGCTGTATCGTTAGATCAAGCAAAAGATCCAAGTACAATTATTTTTTCATTATTGTTATCTAGTGGTGGGATGATGTTTGCTATTGCTATTTTAATTTTAGCTTTAACATTGGTCATTAGTAGCATGGATACATTAATTAATGCCATTTCAAGCTTAATTATTATTGATGGAAAAAAAATATTTAACTCCGGATCTAAATTGAATTATTTGAATTTTTCTAAATTATTTATCATTATACTTTCGGTTCTTGTTTTTTTCATAGCTTCCAAAGGATTGAGTGTTTTGTATATGTTTTTATTAGCAGATTTATTATGCTGCGCAGCTGCGTTTCCGGTTTTTTATGGAATGTTTAAACAGGATATCAATGGTAAAATCGCCTTATTATCTGTTATTGCAGGATTAGTTGGTGGTTTATTATTTTTTCCTAATTTAACGTTCGAAAAAAGTATTTTAATTGGAGTTTTATTCGATGCATCTTTGTTTCCATCTTGGATCTCAACTGCATTATTATTTTGGTCTTTTGTTGTTGCAACTATTTTGCCAATAATAACAACTTTAATTTTACGCAAACCAAGTATCCAATTTAGCTTTGTAAGAATAAAACAAATTATTTTAGATATTAAGTAAATGAGCATCTACGATAGCAAAAGTTTATTTTGTTTACTAAAAAAAAATTGCCCCAAAGAGTGGAGTAATTACACAAAGCATCAATTTTTAGTTTCTTTAGCAAATAACACATTGCCATTAAAAGCTTTTAAAAAATATTTAATACAAGATTATTTTTTCTTAATTAAATTTATCAAAATATTAGCTTTGGGTTGTGTAAAATCTCAAAACAATAACGATTTAATGCGTTGTATCGATTTTATATTTGCAATTAAAAATGAACTGAAGCTTCATGTCCTCTATTGTAAAAAATGGAAAATTTCACAAAAAACGCTTCTGAAAACACCTGAATTAATTGAAACTAAAAAATATACAAATTATGTTATGGCAGTTGGAAACAAAGGAGATATTCTAGATTTATTTACTGCTTTAAGTCCCTGCATTATCGGTTATGGGGAGATAGGGTATGAACTTAAGAAAAAAAAATTACATAAAAATTCTTATAATTCATGGATTGATACTTATGCTTCCAAAGAATATCAGGATGTTGCCAAAGAAAATATTTTATATTTAGATAGTTTATTCAGCAAAATTAAAAATAAAAAAAATAAACTCAAAAAACTAAAAAAAATATTTAAAAAAGCCACTGAATTAGAGTCTGATTTTTGGAGCATGTCCTTAAAAGATTAGCTATAATTTGATTTTTTTGACATGGATATTATCGGTTTTAATTTTACCTTTTTTATAGTTTTATTTATTTTTTTTATAGGGGGTGTCGTTAAAGGAACTATTGGAGTTGGCTTGCCAACTATTACGCTGGTATTATTATCATTTATTTTTGATATAAAAGACTCTATCTCTTTTATTTTAATACCCATCATTTTTTCAAATTTTATCCAATTAATGGATGGAAAAAATTTATTCGCTATTGCAAGACAAACAAAATATTTTTTAATTAGTTCAATTATATTAATCGTTCCTGGTTTTTTTTTATTAACCATTTTAGATTCTAAGATTATTTTATTAATTTTAGCTATTTTACTAATTAGTAATTCTTTATTAGTTGCAGCTAAAAAAATCATTACGCTTAAAGATTATAATGGTTTCTGGACGCAGGCTCTGGTTGGATCCTTAAATGGTTTGGCAACAGGAGTATCTAGTATTTATACAATGCCAATGATTTTTTTAATTCAGTCGCTTCAATTTGAAAAGGATAAGCTAATTCAATTTATGGGCTTAACTTTTTTCTTATATTCTTTGGTGCAATTAACATTATTTGCAAGTTTTGATATGATGAATGAAAAAGCTTTATTATTTTCCTCTCTTGCTTGTATCCCTATTCTCATTGGACTTTTTGTAGGAAGATTTTTACGAAAAATAGTAAGTGAAAATTTATTTAAACTGTTATTTAATTATATGCTTTTATTAATGGGCTTGGTGATTTTAGTAAAAAATATAGTTTAATTTATTTTTTCTTAGCAATCTTATCTCTGTAGGCTTTTTGTTCAGCAGGAGTTACTTCTCCATCTTTGTTACTATCCATTGCCATTAAAAGCTTTTTTTCTTCCTCAGGCGTAATCTTTCCATCTTTGTTTTCATCCATGAGTTTGAGTAAGGCTTGACGTTCTGCTCTTGCTTTTTTTACTTTTGCAACAAAAGCCTTTTCTTCTTCTGCTGTCATTTTTCCATCTTTGTTAGTATCAATTTGATCAAACCGTTGCTCAAGTTGTTTCAAATTTCTTTCAATGAATTCTTTTTTAGTGATAAATTTTGCTTCATGTTTATCTGCAACTGCAAAAGACGAACTAGCAAATAACATAATGATAACAGGAAATATTTTTTTCATATATTTCAATTATCATCAAGAGAAAGAGATGTAAAATTTTTAATTATTTTTTTTTAAAGAAATGTTTTTTATAAAAAATATTAAAAATATTACTGGCACTCCCAAAATAGCTGTTAGAATAAAGAAAAAAGGATAACCAATCATATCAACCATGCTACCAGCGTATCCAGCAATTAATTTAGGTAGAAACAACATTATTGAGCTAAACAGAGCATATTGAGTTGCAGTAAATTTAATGGAGGTAAGGGAAGATAGGTACACGATAAATGAAGCTCCAGCAAAGCCACTGGCAATATTATCAAATGTTATGACAGCAATTAAAAATGTAATATTAGTTTCACTAATTGCAAGCCAAGCAAATAAAATATTACTACCCGCTGCTATAATCGCTCCGACTATCAAACTCGGTATCACTCCTTTGTGTACGGAATAAAGTCCACCAATGAATCCACCAAGAATAGTTGCAAATAAACCAAAAAATTTTGAATACGTGGCAATTTCTTCTATTCGATATCCTTTTTCTAAATAAAAAATATTAGCCATTACTCCCATTACAATATCTGCAATTCTATAAAGACCAATCAAAAGTAAAATAAAAATAGCAACTTTTTTATAACGATAAAAAAAATCTTTAATGGGCAAAATGTAAGCAATAGAAAATTTATCGTAGGAGATAAATTTAATTTTAGTAAAAAAATTTAAAACAAGAATGGATAAACCAAAAGATAATATAATTTGAATAGTTGATCCTAAAGTATTTAATAATAAGCTTTTTTGAACAAAAATTGTGGGAAAATAAGTAAGAGAAAGAAAAAATGCTATTACCGATATGATTAAAGCAATTAAGAAATTAAACTGAAAAGAGGAATGCTGATCTTTGTTTTTTTTAATAGGTTCATTCGCAAATAAAGTTGCACAAACACCAATTAGCATCAGGCATGACATGATTTGATATACATTTTTCCATGTATCAACATTATATTGTTCTGCACCAAAGTAGGACGCTAACCAAAGACTACCAGCCCCAGAAGTAATCATGGCAACACGATAACCAGCCAAATACATCGATGATAAAGCTCCTTGGTTTTTAATAGATGCCGATTCAATACGGTAAGCATCAATTACAATATCTTGAGTAGCACTTGCGAATGCGATGCAAACAATTCCAATTGCAGTATAATATAAATTTTTAGATGGATCGGTAAGTGATGTGAAAATTAAAAAAATAATTATTAATATTTGTGAAATGAGCAACCAGCTTTTTCGGTGACCTATTTTAGACAGGAACGGAAGTTTGTATTGATCAATTAAAGGTGTCCAAATAAATTTAAATGAATAAGCAAAACCAGCCCAGCTAAATAAAGTAACTGTACTTCTTTCTACACCAGCTTTGACAAGCCAAACGGATAGGGTTGAAAAAATTAAAAGCAAAGGCAAACCTGCTGAAAAGCCTAATAAGCTCATATGCAAAGACTGTCTTGTAAGAAGAGGTTTAATATTAAAAATATTCATTAATCTAATAATGAAATTATATAATAAAATTTTGCTTTAGGTATTATTTTAAAGGTGCAGGACTATCGCTTTGGCTATTTAAGTAAGCAATAACATTAGCTCTATCGCTGTCTTTTCGTAAACCAGCAAAAGCCATTTTAGTTCCTTTTAAATATTTCATTGGATTATTAAGAAACCCATTTAATTCTTCGAAGGTCCAATTTTTTCCGTAGTTTTGCAAAGTGGATGAATATTTAAATCCTTCATGACTACCAACTTTTCTGTTTACAACTCCCCACATTGCAGGACCAATTTTATTTGCTCCGCCTTTATCAACGCTATGACAGCCAGCACATTTTTTAAAAACATTTTTTCCGGCCTCAATATCAGCCGATGCTAAAAGAGGTGTAATTTTTGGGAGCTCTACTTCTACTTTTTTAACTTCCGTCGATGCAGTTTGAGCAACTTCAACACCTTCAATTTTGTATGCAGATTGTTTAGGTTTTTCGACATGAAATATAATATTTCCAATTTCTTTTACTCCAATAACAAGAAGTATTGTAACTAGGACTGCTGCAGCAATTTTATTAAATTCAAAACTATCCATTTGTAATAGGCGTAATTCATATAGTATTTTGAGATTGTTTTAGAGTATAAAATTAAGTTATTGATGTCGCAGTAATTCAAAATTTCTATTTATGAAAAATATTAGCATTGTTATTCCTAGCCATTTACACGCAAAAAGATTGCCAAATAAACCGCTATTACTAATCGATCAAGAACCTATGATTGTACATGTTTGGCGCCAAGCTAAAAAAAGCAATATCGCAGATGTTTGGGTTGCAACTGCAGATCAGGCAATAGTGGAGGCAATTGAGAAAGTAGGGGGCAAAGCTATACTGACAAGCAAAGATCATAGTAATGGCTCTGATAGAATTTTTGAGGCAATTGAAACATTTAATGTTAAGCCAGATGTTATTATCAATGTGCAGGGGGACATGCCCCTGATCAACCCTGAGGCAATTAATTTACTAGCAGACTATATGCAAAATAATAATGCGCCCATGGCAACTTTAGCTAGTCAAATTTCAAATGAAGATATTACCAATCCTAATGTCGTTAAGGTACAAACTGCAGACAAATTATCTTCTCACCATTTTCATGCTGCCATTAATTTTTATAGAAAACAAAACAATGAGCAAAAAAATATTTATCATCATGTAGGAATTTATGCATATCAATACAATATCCTTAAACAATATGTTCATTTGCAGAAAACTAAAAATGAGTTAGAAAGAAGTTTAGAACAAATGAGAGCTTTAGATAATAATATTTCAATTCATGTAGGTTTTATATCGGATTATCCGCTAGGAGTTGATACCCAAGAAGATCTCGATAAAATTAGATTATTATATAATGAAAAATAAAATCGCAATACAGGGAGAGCTTGGAGCGTATTCGCATTTAGCAGCAACCAAAATTTTTAAAAATACTAAAGTTATTGCTTGCAAAACATTTGAGGACGTTTTCAAACAGTGCAAAAAAAATAAAGAAGTTATTAGTGTTATACCAATTGAAAACTCGTTGGCAGGCCGCGTTGCAGATATTCATTATCTTTTACCAAAATATAAATTAAAAATTGTAGGTGAATATTATTTACCAGTAGAACATTGTTTATTAGCTAATCATGGAGTTTCACTAAAACAAATAAAGCATGTCAGAAGTCATTCACATGCAATTGGACAGTGTCATAAAAATTTACATAAGTATAAATTAACTTCCGTAGTAGCAGCTGATACAGCGGGATCGGCAAAATATATTTCAGAAAATAAAAGCAAGACAGAAGCTGCCATTGCCTCTTCGCTTGCTGCTAAAATCTATCAATTAAAAATAATAAAGAAAAATTTTGAAGATCAAAAAGGAAACACGACTAGATTTTTGATTATGCGAAAAAATTATAAATTTCCAAAATTAGTGAAGCAAAAAAAATTCATCACTACTTGTATTTTTATGATCAAAAGTACTCCTGGAGCTTTGTTCAAAGCGCTGGGTGGTTTTGCTACACACAACGTAAATTTAACAAAATTAGAGAGTTTTTCAGTCAATAATACATTTTTGCAGACAATTTTTTATCTTGATATTGAAGGACATGCAGAAAATATATTTGTAAAAAAAGCTCTACAAGAATTGAAAAAACAAACTAAAAAATTAGATATTTTAGGGATTTATTTAGCAGATTCATTTCGCTACAAAAAATAATTCACAGAAACTTTTCTATCGTTTTTTCTGTATCTTGTTATACTATTGCCTTGGGGAATTGGTAGCAGGTGGAGGTTGCGCTAATCCGGTCAGGTTCGAAAGAAAGCAGCCGTAACGTTTATTTTTCAGGTTGTTATTCAGTTCCCCGTAAAATGTTATGAACAATCGCAAAGTTTTATCCCTTAAATATAGACCACAAAATTTTAGTGAGCTGATTGGTCAAGAATCGATGAGTCTTGCAATTCAAAACGCTATTCAAATGGATAGAATTCCTAATGCTTATTTATTAACGGGTATTCGAGGTGTAGGAAAAACAACAACAGCAAGAATTATCGCTAAAGCGATTAATTGTAATAAGAAATTTGGATCAGGAGAAACTTGCTCTAAAGAAGAATACTGTCATTGCGAAGCTATTATTGATTCCAGTCACATGGATATTTTAGAAATGGATGCGGCATCTAAAACAGGAATTGATGACATCAGAGAAATTCTAGACTCTTCGCAGTATTTACCGGCAAGCGCTAAATATAAAGTATTTATTATTGACGAAGTTCATATGCTTTCCAAACAAGCGTTTAATGCTTTATTAAAAACTTTAGAAGAGCCACCACCACATTTAAAATTTATATTAGCAACCACGGAAGTAAAAAAAATTCCTGTTACTATTTTATCAAGATGTCAGCGATTTGATTTAAGAAGAATTAAAATGGAAGAAATGAAAAATTTTCTTCGAACCATTACCGAAAAAGAAAAGGGTAATGTAGATGATAAAGCTCTATCTCTGATTGCTAAAGCATCAGAGGGTTCTGTACGTGATGCTCTTTCAATTTTAGATCAGGCTATTATTACATTTAATTTACAAAATGAGGAAGTTACTGAAGTAAAAGTTAGAGAAATGCTAGGTCTTGCCGACCAATCACGAATTATTGATTTGTTAACTTTAATTATTGAAGGTTCTCAAAAAGAAGCATTGCAAGAGTCGGAAAATATTTTTGATATTGGCGCTGATCCAAAAATCATTTTACAGAGCATGCTTGAAATTATTTATTTAATTTCAAGAACCAAAAGTTTTGGCAAGATTGAAAATGACTTAAGTGTTTCCGAAAGTGAATCTTCCCAAATTAAAGCTTTAGCCGATAAGATTGATTTGACCTATATATCAATGCTTTGGCATTTTACTTTAAAAGGAATTGAAGAATTAAATATTGTGCCAGATCCTTTTTTATCCTTTCAAATGCTTATGATTAGACTGTGTCATTTAAAAAATATGCCAGACCCACAATCTGTATTGAGCGATGATATGAACGAAGATTTAGATGAAGATTTTGTTCAAGAAAATGACAACAGCTCATCAGCTACTAAATTGGATCCTGCTGTATCAACAACGCAAATTAAAAATACCATTCAAGAAAAAAAAGAAGCTCCAAAAACAAAACCAGAAATTTTAAATGAAAATATTAGCAAGGCAGCAATTCAATCTTTTCAGGATTTAATTAACTTAGCCAATAAAAACAGGGAAATTGAGCTTAAATTTGACTTGGAACGAAATGTCAGACTAGTGAAGTTTGAACAAGGTAAAATAGATATTTCTTTTAATGAACATTTATCCAAAGATTTTATTAAAAATTTATCCCAAAAATTAATTGAGTGGACAGGAAAAAGATGGATTATTACTTTGTCAAAAGATCAAGGACAAACAACAGTGCATGAAATTAAACAACAAGTAAAAGCTAAATTAATAGAAGAAATGAAGCAAACAGATGAGTACAAAAAAATATTAGAAGCATTTCCAGATGCAGAATTAATAGACGTTCAGGATAAGGAGGAAGATTAATATGGATTTTTCAAAAATGTTACAACAAGCACAAGAGATGCAAAAAAAAATGGCAGAAGCAAAAGATTCTCTTAAACATGTGGCAGTAGAGGGAGTTTCTGGTGGCGGGGCTGTAAAAGTTGTCATGAATGGAAATCATGAAATGGTTTCTGTTAATATTGATTCAGCAACGTTAAAAGAAGAGAAAAGTATTATTGAAGATTTGATAGTTGCTGCAACTAACAATGCAAAAAAAGCAGTTGAAGCAAAAGTCCAAGAAGAAATGTCCAAACTTACTGGCGGAATACAACTTCCTCCAGGTTTTAAATTTCCTTTTTAATAGATGAAATTTTCTACCGAACCTGATTTAGATGAATTAATGGCGCTCATTTCTAAGCTGCCAGGTTTGGGTCCTAAGTCTGCACGAAGGATTGCGCTTTATTTATTAAAAAATAGAGATAATGTGATGCAACCGTTATCTAAATCTCTAGCAAAAGTTCATTCTAAAATTATCAGATGTGCCATCTGTGGAAATATTAAATCTAATGAAGCGAATTGTGATTTGGCAAAGTGTTTTTATTCAAGCAAGAGCTATGAACAAATTTGTGTAGTTGAAAATATTGCAGATATGTGGGCTATGGAAAGTACGAATGTATTTAAAGGTCATTATCATATTTTAGGTGGCACTTTGTCTGCTCTGAATGGTTCTAACCCAGAAGATCTTTTAATTCATTCACTCATAAACAGAATTAAAAAAAATAATGTTAAAGAAGTTATTCTTGCAACTTCAGCAACTATCGAAGGACAAACGACAGCGCATTATATTAACGATAGCATTAAAGATTTAGGGATAAAAGTTACTAAATTAGCCCATGGTTTGCCGGTAGGAGGAGAAATAGAGTATCTAGATGATGGCACTCTTTTTTCTGCCTTTAAGTATCGTAATTCCTTGTTATCAGAATAACTTACGTTGCTTAAAAAAAAATTATAATTATTTTATTTTTATATTATGTCGATATTAAAAATTTTAAAAGAACCTGATCCTATATTACGAAAAAAATCTGCTCCCGTAGCTTCAGTAGATAAACATATTAAAAAATTGATGAACGATATGTTGGAAACCATGTATGCAGCACCAGGCATAGGGCTTGCCGCAGCACAAGTAGGAATTCTCAAAAGGGTAATAGTAATTGATTTGGCTAAAGATGGAGAAAAGAAATCACCCCTGTTTTTTGCCAATCCGGTCATAACTTGGAAATCAGAAATATTAGAAAAAAAAGAAGAAGGATGTTTATCAATTCCAGATTATTTTGCCGAGATTAAAAGACCTAATGCTTGTCATGTAAGTTATTTAGATCAACATGGTAAAGAAAAAAAATTAAAAGCAGAAGGATTATTAGCGACCTGCATTCAGCATGAAATAGATCACTGTGATGGAATTTTGTTTATCGATTATTTATCGAAGCTTAAACGAATGTTTATTTCCAAGAAGTTAGCAAAGTTAAAGAAACAACAATAAATCATGGCATTAAATATTGCTTTTATGGGAACCCCTCAGTTTGCTGTTCCTGCGTTAAAAAAAATTTTACTTACCTCGCATAATATAAAAGCTGTCTATTCTCAGCCTCCAAGAAAATCGAACAGAGGTATGCAAGTTGAAAAAAGTCCTGTTCATTTGTTAGCAGAGGAAAATAATATATTAGTTCGAACACCTAATTCATTAGCAGAAGATTTTGATTTTTTTCGTCAGCTTCAAGTCGATTTAGTCATTGTGGTTGCTTATGGTCAAATTATATCCAAACAATTTTTACAATTACCTAAATATGGTTTTTTAAATATTCATGCTTCCTTATTACCAAAATGGAGAGGTGCCGCACCTATTCAAAGATCAGTCATGGCCCAAGATTCTGTCACTGGCATCTCTATTATGAAAATAGAAGAAAAATTAGACTCAGGACCTGTACTATTAGTAGAAGAAATGAAAATAAATTTAACTACTACTTCAGGTATGGTTGAAAAATACTTAGCAGATGTGGGTGGTGATAAAATAATAGAAGCAATTCAAATGATTGAAGAAGGTAAAGCTGTATTTGTTCCCCAGGATGATAATTTGGCTACCTACGCAAAAAAAATTAAAAAAGAAGATGAGATTATCGATTGGCATAAACCTGCAAAAGAAATCATTGCTCAGATTCATGGTTTAAACCCAAGGCCTGGTGCTTTTTTTACTTTTCAAAATGAAAAAATTAAAATTTGGAGAGCGGAATATGTTGAAAAGTCTGATAAACCTGGATTAGTTCTAGACGATCAGCTTTGTATAAGTTGTGGCATGGGTTCCTTACAAATACTTGAAATTCAAAGACCAGGCAAAAAAATTCAAAAAACTAAAGATTTTTTACTGGGATACACAATCCCAAAAAATACTCAGTTACATTAATGAGCCGCTATAAATGCATCGTAGAATATGATGGCACCTCATTTGTTGGTTGGCAAAGACAGACAAATGGTTATTCCATACAGGAGGCTATCGAAGAAAGTTTGCAGCATATTTTTCAAATACCTATTCGTATATTTGGATCGGGCAGAACGGATACGGGAGTTCATGCGGTAGCACAAGTTTTTCATTTTGATCTAGAAACTTCTATGGAAGAAATAAAAATAACTTATGCTCTAAATCATTTTTTACAAAAAAAAAATATTAGTATTTTAGATACACAAATAGTCAAAGAAGATTTTGACTCACGACATGATGCTATTTTAAGAACTTATGAATACATCATTATAAATCGCCACGCTCCATTAGCTATTTTGAAAGATAAAGCATGGCATGTCTCCATTCCACTCGATAGTGATAGCATGCAAGTAGCTGCCAACCTATTTCTAGGTGATCATGATTTTACTACTTTTCGAGCCGCTTCTTGTGAAGCAACATCACCAATTCGAACAATAGCGAAAGCTGAAGTTATCAAAAAGGAAGATAAAATTACAATCATATTTGCTTCAAGGTCTTTCTTGCAACATCAGGTTCGCTCCATGGTCGGATCTTTAAAGCTTGTTGGAGAAAAAAAGTGGACCGTACAAGATTTGCAATCTGCCCTTGATTCCAAAGATAGAAAAAGATGTGGCACTCTTGCTCCAGCGTGCGGATTATATTTAGCAAAAGTAGAATATTAAATTTAATTCTTCTTTTTATTATTTTTTTAGTTTATTCTAAAATTTAAATGAGTAATTCTTATTTATGGCAGGCAAACAATCAGCAAATTGAAAAATCTAATCTTTATCAATATGTTCAGTATTTAAATTCAAAACAGATATTCAATAAGACAAAAAAGTATTCAGATGTATGGAAGTGGTCTGTGGAAAATCCTACTATATTTTGGTCTACTTTTTGGGATTTCGCCAATATTATTGGTGACAAAGGCAAAGAGGTTATTGCTAACAAGCAACTATTTTATGAAAGACAATTTTTTTCTGACTCAAAGTTAAATTTTGCCAAAAACCTACTAATTAAAAACAATAACGATATTGCCATTCATTTTAGAAGTGAAAGTGGATTTGAAAAATCTATTACTTGGAATCAGCTATATGAACACGTATGCAAACTGTCAGGATATTTAAAAGCATCAGGTATTGAGAAAAATGATCGTATTGCAGCCTATTTACCGAATAATATCGAGGCAATTATTGGGCTTTTAGCAACTTCGAAAAACGGATCTATTTGGTCTTCTTGTTCACCTGACTTTGGCATTCAGGGTGTTGTCGATCGTTTTTTACAAATAGAACCAAAAATTCTTATTACTTGTGATCACTATTTTTATAATGGGAAAAAAATTAGTCTTCTTGAAAGAATTGAATCTATTTTGCAACAAATACCTTCCATACAAAAAGTAATTATTTGCTCATATGATGACAGTCATGAATTGCCCAAACAATATGTATCCTGGCAAACCATTCTACAAGAAACAACATTGGACGAAACATTTGAAGAATTTGATTTTAATCATCCACTTTATATTTTGTATTCTAGTGGAACCACAGGAGTTCCCAAGTGTATTGTTCATGGAGCAGGAGGATCATTACTAGAGCAAAAAAAAGAATTATTATTACATTGTGATGTAAAAGAGAAAGATAATATTTTTTATTTTACCACAACTGGTTGGATGATGTGGAATTGGCTGGTGGCAGGTCTTTCGTGTGGAGCTAGTTTAAAATTATATGATGGATCACCTTTTTATCCAAACAAAGAGACTCTTATTCAATACTGCCAAGATCATGAATTTTCATTATTTGGTCTAAATGCAAAATATATAGATTATCTGAAAAAAGAAAAATTCTCAGCAGACAAATATAATTTAGATAAATTAAAAACGATTACATCTACAGGATCACCATTAGTAAAAGAAAGTTTTCAGTATGTGTATGAAGCAATTAAAAAAGATATTCATTTATCTTCTATCAGTGGCGGAACGGACGTGGTTGGTTGTTTAGTTTTAGGAAATATTTTCGATAAAGTATATGCAGGTGAAATACAAGGAGCAAGTTTAGGCATCGAAGTTGCTATTTATAATGATCAAGGAAAAGAAATTCATAATGATGAAAAAGGAGAGCTAGTTGTAAAACAACCTTTTCCATCGATGCCAATTCAATTTTGGAACGACCCAGATAGAAAAAAAATTAAAGCTGCTTATTTTGAAAAATTTGAAAATATTTGGCACCATGGTGATTATATTCAAAAAACTACTAATGAAGGCTATGTAATCTATGGAAGATCTGATGCCACTTTGAAACCAGGCGGAGTAAGGATTGGAACAGCAGAAATTTACCGACAGGTAGAAAACTTTGAAGAAATAGCAGAGTCGATTGTGGTTGGACAAAATTTTGATAACGATGTTCGAATTGTTTTATTTGTTAAATTGCAAGCTCCACACCTTTTATCTGAGGAGCTTATTACAAAAATAAAAACTACTATTAGAAACAATTGTTCCCCAAGACATGTTCCAGCGGTTATCTTAGAATGCCCAGACATTCCAAGAACTAAGAGTGGAAAAATAGTTGAAATTGCTGTTCGAAAATTAATTAATGGAGAAAGCATTGATAATATTGAGGCATTAGCTAATCCAGAAATTTTGGATTTTTATAAAAACATTACTATATCTTAGCCATGGAAGAAGAAGAAATTATTAAGCATGAACAAGATATTGATACTTTGAGTATTCATGAGTTGGAAGAGCTTATTCTTGATTATAAGAATAAAATAAACGATTTAGAAAAAAAAATTGAATCAAAAAAAAAAGATAAAACACTAGCAGAACAATTTTTTAAAAAATAAACTAATGTTGCAATAAAGATTGTACATGCAGCATAGTACTTTCTTGCAAAGCTTCTAAATCGTAACCACCTTCCAAAATAGAAACTATCTTACTTGCGCACAACTCTTTGCTTAAAGATAATATTCTCTTTGTCAGTTCAGCGAAATCTTTAGATTGTAAATTTATTTGAGCCAAAGGATCATTTTGATGAGCATCAAAACCAGAAGATAATAAAATAAAATCAGGTTTGAATTCTTTTAGCTTTGTGAACACCACTTCATAGGCGTTTAAAAATTCATGCGATGTAGTTCCTGCATCTAAAGGAATATTTAGAATGTTATTATATTTACCTTTTTCAGATGAGGCACCAGTCCCAGGATAAAAAGGATATTGATGAGAAGAGATATATAAAACTTGCTGATGATTATAAAAAATTTCTTGAGTTCCATTTCCATGATGAACATCAAAATCAATAATTGCAACTTTCTTCGCTTTGTATTTGTGAATTAAATAATGAGCTCCAATTGCAACATTATTATAAATACAAAAACCCATAGCTTTATCACTTTCGGCGTGATGTCCTGGTGGCCTAATAGAACAGAAAGCATTGGAATAATTTTTATTCATAACTTCATCAATAGCTAACAAAACAGAACCTACAGCGTCTAAAGCAGCTTGCTTGGATCCTGGACAAACCAAGGTATCCCCATCTAAAAAAACACTTCCTTCTTTTGGAAAAGTTTCTTCAAGTTTTTGTAAATAGTTTGAAGTATGAGCTAGCGATAAATATGTAAGATCAAAAGGTTTTGGTTTAAGCCAAGTCAGGTTGTTTGAGTTAATTTTCTTTAATCCTTCATTAACAACTTTAACTCTATCTATTCTTTCAGGATGGCCAATACCGGTGTCATGATTTTGGTAAGTATCTGTTGTAATGATACAAGTTTTCAATGGAAGTAAGACTCTAATATTTTGTAATAAATTTTTTTCAATTTCTTTAAATCACTGACAGCTACACATTCATTTACTTTGTGCATGGTATTTCCAACAAGACCAAACTCTACACAAGGCGCTATATCCTTAATAAATCTAGCATCCGACGTACCACCGGTAGTAGATAATACAGGTGTTTTGTTAGTAATTTGTTTAATCACCTTGCTCATTAATTGAATTGTTTTTCCAGGTTTTGTAATGAAAGCGACACCTGTTTCAGAGTATTCAATATTAGCTTTGCATTTATATTTGTTAGCTATGCTTTGAGTAACGCTAGAAATTTTTTTCTTTAAGGATGCGTAGCTATGTTTGTTATTAAATCTGATATTAAACGTTGCAGATGCAGTAGAGGGAATAACATTATCTGCATTACTATCCGTAGCCATTTTTGTAATTTCAAGATTGGAGGGCTGAAAATTTGCATTTCCCTTGTCCAAAACCATTGATTTAAGTTTATCTAAAATTTTTATTAATGGGGTAGAAGGGTTACAAGCTTCATGAGGGTAAGCCACATGTCCCTGGGTTCCTGATAAAGTAACATAGGTAGTAATGCTACCTCGTCTTCCAATTTTCATCATTTGTCCCATGACTTTTCTATTCGAAGGTTCACCAACTAAACAAAAGTCAATTTTTTCTTTTTTTTTCTTTAAGTAGTCGACAACTTTTTTAGTTCCATTAATTGCAACACTTTCCTCATCACCAGTAATAATAAAACTAATGGATCCTTTAAATTTTTTTTTATCGTTAAGAAATTCACTAACTGCAGCGATAAAGCAAGCAATGCCACCTTTCATATCGCTAGTTCCTCTTCCATAAATTTTTCCATTTTTAACTACTCCAGAAAATGGTCCAACATCCCATGCTTTAATATTTCCAGCAGGAACTACATCGGTATGACCAGCAAAACAAAAATTAGGTGAAGTTTTGCCAATGCGTGCATATAGGTTTTTGATCGTAGGTGTATTTTTATCTTTAAATTCTAGCATCGTGCACTTAAATCCTAATGATTTCAGATGTCGTGCGACTAAAGCAATAGCTCCTCCATCTATAGGAGTAACACTTGGAATTTTAATGAGTTCTTTGGTTAGTGAAAGTTCATTAATCACTTTTGCCATTTAATCTCTTAACAGCTCATTGACAGAAGTTTTGCTTCTTGTTTTTTCATCTACTGTTTTAACAATGACAGCACAATATAAGTTTGGTCCATCTTTGTCTGTTTCGCTTGGCATACTTCCAGCAACTACAACAGAGTAGGGAGGTACTTTTCCATACGAAATTGTTTTTGTTTTTCGGTCATAAATTTTTGTAGAAGCTCCAAGATAAACACCCATCGAAAGTACAGAACCTTCTCCCACAATCACACCTTCAGCGACTTCTGATCTAGCTCCAATAAAACAATTGTCTTCAATGATGACAGGGTTAGCTTGCAATGGTTCTAGCACGCCGCCAATTCCTACGCCTCCACTTAAGTGGCAATTTTTTCCAATTTGTGCACATGAACCTACGGTCGTCCAGGTATCAACCATAGTTCCCTCATCTACATAAGCTCCTAGGTTGACAAAAGATGGCATTAATACAACATTTTTTCCTATGTAAGCGCCGTGTCTAACAACACCGTTAGGAACCATTCTAAAACCAGCTTGCAAATGTTCTTCTCTTCCCCAGCCAGCTGTTTTTCCTCTTACTTTGTCCCACCAAGTTGCGTAAGGACCTGCAAGAGTTTGCATTTCGTTAGTTCTAAAACTTAACAGAATTGCTTTTTTGATCCATTGATTGACAACCCATTCACTGCCTTTTTTTTCAGCAACTCTAATAATGCCTTGGTCTACTTGATCAATCGTAGATTTAATTGCTTTGACTACGTCTGGGTGTGAGGTTTTGGTGATTGTTTCTTTTTGTTCCCAGGCTTCATTAATAATTTTTTCAAAATTCATATTGTTAATTTATACTTTCATTAATTTGATTTAAAAAACTTCTTAGGTTTTTTACCCTATAATGAATATGTTTTCCATCATATCCTTGTTTGCAGTAATCATCATCATTTTCGATCCAAGCAGTTTTCATTCCTAGTTCATGCGCAGTAAGTAAATTTTTAGCAATATCTTCAAAAAAAATACTATTTTTAGTGTCAATATCATAGGTAGAAATTAAATCATGGTAAGGATCAATTTGAGGCTTTGGAATAAATTTAGAGTCAACAATATCAAAAATTTTATCAAAATTATTTTCTATCCCAAGTTGTTGAATTACTTTTTGAGCATGTTTTCTTGATCCATTCGTAAAAATAATTTTTTCACCAGGAAGTTTTGCTATTTCTTCACTTAATTTCGAGTCTTTTTGTAAGATACTATAATCAATATCATGAACAAATTCTAAAAACTTTTCAGCGTCTACTTTATGATTTTTCATTAAGCCATTTAATGTTGTACCGTGCTGATGAAAATAGGTGTCTTTTATTTTGAGAGCTTCTTGTGAAGTAACATTTAAATTTTCTTCAATAAATCTACACATTAATCGATCAATTTTATCAAATAAATTAGTGGTAGGAGGATAGAGTGTATTATCTAAATCAAAAATCCAATAACGAATATTTTTTAATTCTTTCATTGTACGATTAGAGTTCCAGCACCCTGATTTGAAAATAATTCATAAAGTACTGCATGAGGCTTTCTACCATCAATGATAACAACACCTTTTACCCCACCTCGGATTGCTGAAATACATGTTCGAATTTTTGGAATCATGCCTCCCGTAATAGTTTCGTTTGCTATTAAAGCTTCCGCCTCTTCAATGGTTAATTTAGATATTAAATTTCCTTGTTTGTCATTTACTCCAGGCACATCCGTCATTAACAAAAGTCTTTCTGCCTCCATTTTATTTGCAACTATTCCAGCAGCGGTATCTGCATTGATATTATATACTTGGCCTGTTGCATCTAAACCCATAGGAGCAATGACGGGAACAATATTGTCATTGATAACTGAATTTAAAAGTTCAACATTAATTTGATCTGGATCACCTACAAATCCAAGCTCAGGATTAATGGCTTTGGCAATGTGTATGATATTTTTGTTTCGAACAGTAATGGGTTCAGACAAAACTCCATATTTTTTAATTGTATTAACTAAATCAGGATTAATTTCATTTAACAAAACTTCCTCTACAACTTTAATAACTTTTTCATCAGTCACTCTTAGCCCTAGAATAAATTTTGACTCAAGATTTTGTTGTTTCAATTTTTCTTTAATTTGTGGTCCACCACCATGAATAACAATAGGTATAGCTCCAACACGTTTACAAACAGCGGCATCTTGGGCAAAAGCTTTTGATAATTGATCTGTAGCCATAACTTGGCCACCGTATTTTAAAATGATTTTTTTATTCTGATATTTCTCAATGTAATTTTTTGCTTCTGAAAGAGAGGGTGCATCCGAAGGCCAAAACTCTGCAAAATCCATCAAACTGTTTTAACTTTAGTTTTTCTAATAATGATGTACTGCTGCGCCATTGTTAATACGTTGTTGACAGTCCAATACACCACCAATCCAGATGGAAAAGATGCAAGCATCACGGTTAAGAACAATGGGAAGAAAGCAAATATTTTTGCTTGAATTGGATCTGTCGGAGCAGGATTTAATTTTTGCTGCATCCACATAGTTAATCCCATTAATATTGGCCATATACCAATGACTAAAAATGAAGGTGGATCCCAAGGTATTAATCCAAACAAGTTAAATAAAGAAGTTGGATCTGGTGCCGATAAATCTTGTATCCAACCAAAAAACGGAGCTTGTCTCATCTCCAAAGTAACAAATAACATTTTGTAAATTGCAAAGAAGAAAGGAATTTGAATTAACATAGGTAAGCATCCTGAAACCGGATTAATTTTTTCTTTTCTATAAAGAGCCATCATCTCTGCTTGAATCTTTTGCTTATCATCTTTGTATAAATCTTTTAGTCTTGTCATCTCAGGCTGCAGAGCTTTCATTTTAGCCATAGATGCAAACGAGTAGTTAGCAAGTGGAAAGAATAATATTCTTATGGCAGCTGTAAGAAGAATAATTGCAACTCCAAAATTACCAGTCAATTTGAAGAAAAATTCAATGATAAAAAATAATGGTTTTGTAAAGAAGTAAAACCATCCCCAATCAATCGCTAAATCAAATTTATTAATTCCAGCTGTTTCTGCGTATCCATCAATAGCAGCAACTTCTTTTGCGCCCACAAAAAATTGTGTTGAACTTGATGCATTGGCACCAGGATTGATAGTAGTAGGATTTGTTAAGATGAAATTTGCCTTATAAGAATCTTCATAAATAAATTCAGCATTAAAAGATTTATTTTTTTCAGGAACAATTGCAGTCAGCCAGTATTTATCCGTGATACCAACCCAGCCTTTGTTTCCTTGGTATTTTTGATTTTTTTCTTTGATATCATCGTATTTTTGTTCTTGTAAATTTTCATCAATAACACCAACCAATCCCTCGTGTAGAATGTAGAAGTTTTGTACTTCAGGTTTTTCTTTTCTTGTGATCTGAGAGTAATGAAACAAATTTAATGGTGTATTAGTATTGTTCTTAACGCTCTCGGTGATTTTAAAGAGATATTGATCATCTAACTCAATTTTTTTAAGAAAGATTAATCCATTTTGGTTATCCCATTCAAGTTCAATAGGAGTTTTGCTGGTAAGAACCTTATTCTGTTTGATTTTCCATAGACTATTATTATCAGGAACTTTTAGATTATCAGCGCTAGCCCATCCGCTTTCAAGAAAGTAGCCTTCCTTAATTTGTTTTGGATTCAATAAGGTTACAAGCTTACTATTTTTGTCCAAAGTTTCTTTGTAAACTTTGAATGTTATGTCATCAATAAGGGCACCTTTTAAAGAAATAGAACCTTTTAATTTTTGATTTTCTAAAACAATTCTCGTTTCTTCAGCAATAGCATCTGCTCGAGTAGTAACTTTTACTGGTGCTTTTGTTTTTACTGACAAAGAGGGTGCAGTAGGTTTTCCAGTCGAAGTATTATTTTCTGTTGAAGTACTTTTTTGAATACTAGTAGTTTCTCTTTCTTTTTTTAATTCTGGGTCCACAACAAATATTTGCCATCCAACAATAATAATTGTGGAAAGGATAACAGCCATTAAAACATTTTTAGTATCCATTAAATTTTTCTTTCTTTTTGTACTGGGTCATATCCAGCGCTTCCACCCAACCAGGTCAATGGATGACATTTTAAAATTCTTAACATTCCTTTTAGAGATCCTTTAAACCAACCATGTGCTTTAACCGATTCAATAAAATAATTAGAACAAGTTGGCTCAAATCTACAGGAGTGCTGTAAGACTGGTGAAAGAATATATTGGTAGGTTTTTACTACAGCAATGATTAATTTTTCTAATAATGTGTTCATGTTAATGATATTTTACTTCCTTGAATTTTTTTTTAAGTTCATCAACCATAATTTGAAAATCTACATCATATACTTTTGCTTTAGCAAAGATTGCATACTTCATTTTTTTGTTAAAAGATGTTTTCATTTCTTCAATCGCTTTTCGCGTTGCCATTTTTAGTCTTCTTCTAATTCTATTTCTTTTAACTGCGTTACCTAATTTTTTTGCTGAAACACAACTCAAGATAACTTTTTTATTATTTTGTAATTCTTGATCTAGTTTTCGGTAGTAAATGGTAAACAGATTAGACATTACTTTGTTACTTTTTAATATTTGTTTGAACTCTATATTTCCGGAAAGACTTTCAAATTGGATGGAAGCTACCATGCTGAAGTTAAGCAGATACTGTTTTTCTACCTTTTGCTCTTCTTCTAGCTATAACTTTTCTTCCGCCTTTGGTCGCCATTCGCGAACGAAATCCGTGTCTACGTGCTCTAACTTTTTTACTTGGTTGATATGTTCTTTTCATTGCTGTATTTAAATTTTGGCTATTTATAGGTAATTCAATTTAGGATGTACAGTATAAATTAAGCGATAAATACTAACATATGCAAAACTTTTCCAAGTTAAAAATAGGAATTGGCCTGATCTATGTATCCATAGTCAGCCTAGTCGTGTTTTTATTTTTTTACTACGGAGCTAATTCTTTTTTGGATTTAGACTTTTTAAAAAATCATAAAGATCAAATTTACTTATTTCGTGATCAAAACTACGTTTTACTATCCGTCATCTATTTCTTTTTCTCTATTCTTTGGGTTTTTCTTTTAGGTTTTGGAACTCCTTTAGTAATTGTTGCTGGTTTTGCCTTTGGTACAGTTTGGGGCTCTATTCTATCTATTGTATCTTTTTCGATTGGAGCATCACTTCTTTATTTATTCGCCAATCATTATTTTAAGGATGTGGTGTATCAGTATTTAAGTAGTAGGTTTTTATCCCTTAAAAATCATTTTAATGAAAATGAATTTAGTTATTTTTTTTTCCTAAGAGTAATTCCAGGCATTCCATTTCCTATAAAAAATGTCATGCCAGTTTTATTTAATATGAGACTTAAAAACTTTTTTTTAGCAACTTTGTTTGGCGAAGCTTTGCCTATAATTATTTCAGTTAGTGTATTTAGTGGTTTTAGTAACGTTATTGAAAAGGGGAATTCTATCAATTTAAATATTTTATATGATCCTGAAATTTTTTTTCCTCTATTAGCCTTAGGAGTTATGGTGATTGTTACAAATTTCTTAAAAAAAAAATATTATAAAAAATAAAAACTTTAGTTTTTCTCTTTTCAGTGCTAATTTAAATTATTACGCGTTAAATATTATTTTTTAGAAAGGAATAAAATGACTTTTGAATTACCTAAATTAAATTATAGCAAAGATGCTTTGTCACCCGCTATGTCGGAAGAAACGTTAGATTTGCATCATGGCAAGCATCACCAAACTTATATTACAAACTTAAATAATTTAGTGAAGGATACTGATTTTGCCAATTTATCACTTGAAGAAATTGTTAAAAAGTCAGCGGGCGATTCTTCTAAAGCAGGAATTTTTAATAATGCAGGCCAACATTGGAATCATATTTTATTTTGGAACTGCATGAAACCAAAAGGCGGCGGAGCAATGCCACCTGAATTGGAAAAAAGAATAGTAGCTGATTTTGGTAGCGTAGAAAAATTTAAAGAAGATTTTATTCAAGCAGGTACTACCCAGTTTGGTTCGGGCTGGGCTTGGTTAGCCATTCATAATGGAAAATTAGTCGTGACCAAAACTGCTAATGCATCTAATCCACTTGTCGATAATATGAAGCCTATATTTGGATGTGATGTGTGGGAACATTCTTACTATGTAGATTATCGTAACCGTAGACCTGATTATTTAAAAGCTTTTGTAAATGAGCTTGCAAATTGGGAATTTGTTGCGTCTCAATTAGACTAATTTTTAACCTCTGTAGGTTTGAAGGAAAAAATAGTAAGCATTTTATATGCTTAAAAGTATTTTTATTATTTTTTTATTTCAGCTGATTGGTGAATCTATTCAAAAATATTTTGAAATCACTATTCCAGGTCCGGTCATAGGATTAATATTATTATTATTTACTTTTATCCTATTAAAAAGAAGCACAAGTATTTTTATTAAAAAAACAAAAGAAGAAATCTCTAGCACCTCAACTTATATTACAAGTTACTTATCTTTGTTGTTTGTTCCTATTGGGGTTGGGGTGGTGATGCACTTAAGCTACTTAGAAAAAAATTATATTGAAGTATTGGGTGTAATTTTTTTTAGTACTATTTTTACGATTGGTTTCACTGCTGTTCTGATGGAAAAAATTAATATTTACCTAAAAAAAAATGCTCGAAAAAAATAAATTATATAATATTTGGGTTTATTTACAGGCGGAACCTTTATTTTGGCTGACGCTTACTATTGGCGCTTACTTAGTTGGTGATTATCTTTATAAAAAATCTAAACTAAATCCTTTAGTCAATCCGGTAGCTATTTCTATTTTGCTGGTAGCAACTATTTTAATTTTAACTGGTGTTTCCTATGAACGATATTTTAATGGAGCAAAGTTTATTCATTTTATGTTAGGACCAGCTACAGTTGCCTTAGCCATTCCTATTTATAAACAAATTGAATTAATTAAAAAAGAATCTGGGAGCATTTTTATCTCCCTCATACTTGGATCGTTATTTGCAATTTTTACTACCTATTTTTTTGCCAAACTAATGAACTTAGATATAGAAATTATTTACAGCATGATGCCACGATCGGTAACAGCTCCCATTGCCATGGGTATTTCTGATTTAATTGGAGGAGTTCCATCCTTAACAGCTATTATTACTATTTTAACAGGAATAGTTGGTGCATCTTTTGGAACTTTTGCTTTAGACGTTTTGCGAGTTAAGGATATGACGGCTAGAGGATTTGCCTTTGGATTAGCAAGTCATGGTATTGGTACAGCAAGGGCTATGAGTAGAGATGAGACAGCAGGAATTTTTGCAGCGCTTGCTTTAGGTTTGAGTGGAATTGCAACATCTATTTTAATTCCACTTTTGTTTAAATTAATTAATTTTTAATGTTTGTTTTGCAGCAATAAATACTTTTGTCATTTTGATTAAGTTAATTCTTCCAGTATTTACATTTCTTGGACTCGGGTGATAGCAGCCGAGTAATATTTTACCATCGGGGAGAATATATTGTTTACCATGAACAAATTTAAATTTTTGTTGAGAAAGATCGTATTTATTTTTATAAAATTTAATACAAGCATCGAAGGCAATTTTTCCGAGTGCAATAATCATTTTCAAATTAGTTAGATAAGAAATTTCTTTTTGAAAATAACTAGAGCAGTTATTTAATTCAGTGATTGTAGGTTTATCTTGAGGGGGTACGCATTTTAAAGCTGTAGTAATATAAGAGTGGTATAGCTTTAATCCATCTGTTCTGGCTACGGAAGTAGGCTGATTGCATAATTTTGCTTTATATAAGCATTGAAATAAAAAAGTAGAGGATGCATCTCCAGTAAAAACCCTACCAGTTCTTGTTCCACCATGTGCAGCTGGTGCAAGACCTACAAATAGTATTTGAGCTTTAGGATCCCCATGTCCTGTGATTGGTTTTGCCCAATAGGTTTCATTTAAATATTGCTTTCTTTTTTCAGTAGCAATTTTTTTTATAAATTGAACTAATCTTGGACACTGTTTACATTTGATAATTGATTGATTGAGTTTTGTTAAATTTGTCTTCATTTTTTTTGGCGATCCCGGAGGGAATCGAACCCCCAACCCTCAGTTTAGGAAACCGATATTCTATCCAGTTGAACTACGGGATCTATTTAGTTAATAATTTTTTATGTTCAATTAATGTACATCGATTCATAATCATAGTTATTCCGTTTGCTTCGGCAATTTTTTTTGCTTCTTCATTTTCAATACCTAGTTGCAACCATATGTAGGTCACTTTTTTTTCAATTGCTTGTTTCGTAATTTCAACAGCTTCAGGTGAAGGACGAAACACATCCACCATATCAATACTTTCAGGTATGCTTATGATATCTGGATAAACCAATTGGCCAAGAATAAGTTGTCCCTTATACTTTGGATTAATAGGATATACTTTGTAATTATTTTTCATCAGATAATCCATGATTTCATTAGAAGCCAATTCTGGTTTTGGACTTGCTCCTACTAAAGCGACAGATTGAGATTCTCTAAGACATTTTTCAATAATAGAATTTTCGCTATTACTCATTAGATTAAGGAAGTTAATTTTTTTATTTCACCAATTTTAAATATAACCGCTTCTTTTTTACTATAACCAAATTTTTTAGCAGCATTTGTAAAGCGTACTGGCGGTTCAAATGGATCTTCCAGCGACAACATAATTGTTCCCCAGTGCATTCCTATGACTTTTTTTGCTTTCAAATCTTTGCCAATTTGTAGCGCTTCTTCTGGAGTTGCGTGAAAAATAGATTTATCAAACATAGGTCTAAAGTCATAAGCTCCAATATTTATAAACAACAAATCAACAGGACCAATTTGGTTTCCTAATGTTTTATATATATTTCCATATCCTGTATCACAGGAAAAAAATAATTTTTTACCTTTGTATTCAATTAAGTAGCTTCCCCATAAAGTTTTATTTCTATCAGTTAAACTGCGCTTGGACCAATGCACGGCTGGCAAGAAAGTTAAGGTAATGTCATTAATTGTTACTTTTTGATACCAGTCTAATTCTTGTACTTTGGTAAATTTACGTTTGGTAAAATAAGAACCTACTTTTAAGGGTGTTAGTGCTACTGCTGTTTTGTGAGGAAATTTTTTAATAGTGGTTAAATCTAAATGATCGTAGTGATTATGGGTTTGTAATAATAAATCTATTTTGGGTAACTTTTTAAGAGCAATAGCAGGATCCACATATCTTTTCGGACCAAAATTTAACGGTCCTGCATTTTTAGAGAACAAAGGATCAGTAAGAATTGTTGTTGAACCAAGTTTGATTAAGAAAGTAGCATGACCAATCCAGCCAATATAATCAGTATTTTCTAATTGTTTAATTTTTTGCAATACTTCTTGTTCTGCAATGATGTGATCTTTTGGAATATTAATTATAATTTTTTTCTTCTCTTTATTAAATGTAATATAGGAAAACTTTCCTTTAGAATTTCGTTGAGGACTGCCCTCGACATTGCGAAAAGTTCCATCGGCTAAATGGTGATAAGGTCTAGCCGCATATAAATCAAATGCTGGTAGTATAGAAGTTGCCAATGCAAGCCCTGCGGTATTTTGGATAAAGCTCCTTCTTGATTTGCTTTTAATTTTTTTCATATTTAGAATTATGATATCAATTTTCTAATTCAATGAACAAATTTATTTATTCTTTTGTTGTTTTTTTTATTTTTGTCACTAGTGGTGCCAATGCGCACATTCAACACTACGCAAAATTAAATGAAATCAAATTTGATATTTTTAGAAACGACCAAAAAGTGGGCTATCACTATATTATTTTCAAAAGAAATAATGATATATTGACCGTAGAAAATGAAATTAAGTTTGATATCAAAAAACTAGGAATTAATTTCTATCAATACTTCTCTAAAGGTACCGAGGTGTATAACAAAGATGGTGTTCTAACTGAATTTACTTCCGAGACATCAGATAATAAAAATATGAAATATTGCAATATTAAGAAGCAAGATAATCATACATATTTAATTGATGGAACTGGTTTTAAAGGAGAGTTTGAAAAAAACTTTCTTATTTCTTCTTATTGGAATCATGAAATATTAAAGCAAACAACACAAATATCCGGAATTTCCTGCAAAATAAAAGATCAAAAAGTTAGTTTTTTACGAAAAGAAATTATTGAAGTAAATAAAGTCAAAACAGCAACGCAAGTATTTGACATTCAGGGAACAGATTTAAATACGCAAGTTTGGTTTAGGGAAAAAGATTTCACAATAGTTAGGCAGGTTTTGCATCAAAAGGGCACTTGGCGATATGAAGTGCAAAGTATTAACTAGGATTGTGTTTTAGATACTCAATATACTGGACTACTTCTGTAAATAGTTCATCTTCAATATCTTTATAACTATTATCAAATTTATTTTTTACGCAGAGAGCAACATGTGCATAAGGGTTTCTACCTTTAGGATGATTGGGGTGATCTGGTAATTGGCCTTGTAAATAATCACCAGCCTCTTGTATCATTTTCCAAAGTTTACTTGCGTTTTCTTTGTTCATTTTTTTTTCAAAATATTATAATAGTCATGCATTATGACTACAAAAGTTTTTTACAATCACTCCTGCAATATTTGTAGAGCTGAAATTAATCATTATAAAAAAATAACCAAAGATGAGTTTGATTTTGTAGATATTACAGACAATTATATGGCAAAAGTTCAGACCAAGTCTAATGATAGACAATTATTGCGAAGGATGCATGTTATGGAAGATGGCAAGCTATTTGCTGGAGCAAAAGCTTTCTTAATTGTTTGGTCTAAAATTCCAAGATACAAAATCTTATCTAAAATATTAGGATTGCCAATTCTTTTCTCTATCTTTAGTGGATTGTATGAAATCGTTGCATACTTCCTATTTTTGAAAAATAAAAAACAACTGCCTTCCACTAAATAATCAATCTCAGATACTATTGAGGTTTGGCAACGTTTATTTCGTCACCTAATAGCTTTGTTTGACATTGGTTGCATTTTTCTATCTAAGACGCAGTGTATTTGTATTTTCAAATACATAATAATAATAATAACAAGAAAGTAAAAAATGAGTCTAAAAGGAAAAGTAAAATGGTTTAATGAAAAAAAAGGTTTTGGTTTCATTGAACGCGAAGACGGAAAAAAAGATGTTTTCGTACATATCTCAGCAGTCCAAGCGGCTGGCTTAGATTACCTAGATGAAGGAAGTTCTATTAATTTTGATGTCGAAGACGGTCCAAAGGGCCCATCTGCGGTAAATCTAAAGCAAGAATAATCCCAATCAATTAATAAGTTAGGAGGCCCGTTTTGGGCATACACTACAACTACAAAGCAAAACGTGGTGAACGTGCTATGCAAAAAGAGCAAAAACGAAAAGATCGTTTAGCAAATAAAAAATCAAAACGGGCCCCTCTTATCAGCGAAACAACCTCTACCACCCCCAGACCCAAAGTACGAGAAATGCACGACATTAATAAGGTTGTGACTTTGGATGATTTAACCAATCCAGAAAATTAAATTTTATTATCTTCTTCAGTATTTGCAGCTGGATTAAGCTCCATACCTGTCGGTGTAATACTTTTGGGAACAGGAAAGAATTGATTATCTTTATTTTCAATAACAGGCCGAATACTCATTCGGTATAACGCAAATAATCCTACCAACATATTTCCCACAACTAAAAAGACGAAAAAACCTTTCGGACCAATGGCGCTCATAAATAAGGAGCATACAAAAGGACCTGCCATAGCACCAAAAGCAAAAGCAAACTGCAAACCCGCACCCGCAGCTACAAATTTATCTTTGGAGATAAAATCATTCGTATGAGAAAGATTGAGTGAAAACAAAGGTAAACTACAAAAGGCATACAAAATAATACATAGGTAAAATAAAAATTTAAATGTGTCGGAAGTGCTAACAAAAGCAGAAATAAAAATTAATACAAAAGCAATAAAAGCTGCAAGCATAGAAAAAATAGAAATCATTTTTCTTCTATCAAACATGTCGGATAAATATCCAATAGGAAATTGAGCTAGCGCACCTGAAATAGTAAGTAAAAAAGTAATAAAACCAATTTCAATCAAAGTAAAATTCAGAGCAGCCGCATACACAGCAAGCAAAGTAAACACTGCTGAATGAATGAATCCAGTTAATACTGAACTTACAACTCCTAAAGGAGAAATTTTGTATAATTCAGTAATTTTTAAATTTTGTATTTTTTTAAAAGCCGGAGGTTTTCTTTTTGTTAGTAAGATCGGAACTAGAGATAAAGACATGAGGATAGAAATAAGAATAAAGGGTTCATAATTTTCTGGTTTTTGAAAATTAATTAAGAGCATTCCTAATCCCATACCAAAATAACTTATCATCATATAAATAGATAAGACTTTACCCCTGGTTTGATTGGTGGACCGGTCGTTTAACCAACTTTCTACAATAGTATAAATTCCAACCATACATATGCCGGAAAAGATTCTTGCAATAAACCAAGTGAATGGATGAACATAAATAGAGTGGACTAAAATGACTAAGGATGCAGAAGAGGCCATAGCTGCAAATACTCGAATATGGCCAACTCGGTGGACTAACGTTAAGATATTTTTCGCACCTATGAAATATCCAATATAAAAACCGGACATAATTAACCCGGTAGATACAAGGCTAAAATTTTCATAGACCGATCTCACTCCTAGCAAGTTTCCTTGCAAACCATGCGCAGTCATAATGAAACCTAATCCAATAAATAGCGCCCAGGAGTTTTTTAGTATTTTAAACATAATCTGTATCTATGTTCTGATTTGTTACTTTCAATATAAAAATAGTATATGGGAGTTAACTTTGAAGGGAAATGCAAAATACATTTAATTGGAAGTGGATTAGTTTATTGTTTGCAGGACGGTTTTTAACATCCTCTGCATTTTTCATGTACGTCGGCACTTTGCCTTTTTTACTTCAAGAATGGAATTTATCAGGTACGCAAGCAGGAGCTATTCAAACGGCAGCTATTGTAGGTTTTGCATTATCGTTATTTATTGCATCGTATGCTTGTGATTTTTTTAATCCAAGTAGAATTTTAATTATTGGATCGATTGGCAATTGTATTGCCGCTTCATTTTTTTATTTATTTGCTCATGATTTTATAACAGGTTTAATGTTTAATTTATTCTTAGGGCTTTTTCAGGGAGGTATTTACGGACCATCCATGGTTTTAGTTTCTGAGAAATATGAAAAAAAACACAGAGGGCTTGCTATGGGGTTTATGCTTGGAGGACAATCACTAGGATATGCAATTTCCTTAACGTCAAGCTTTATCATTGCAAGTTACTTAGGCACTAAATCGGCATTTTTATTTTGTACTGTAGTTTCTTTTTCAGGTATCTTTGTGTTTGTTGCAGCAAGTTTTAAGGATTGGAAAAAGCAATATCATTTTGATCATAGTATAAAATATTTTTCGGTAAAAAAATCTGAACAAAGTAAATATTTAGTCAAAGGGTATGTTGCTCACTCCATGGAATTATTTGGCGTGTGGTCTTGGTTACCTGTATTTTTATCTTTCGTTTTAATCAAACATAGTACTTTATCCCCTTTATTATTGGGAGTGATTATAGGTTTGTCACTTCATTTATCAGGTGCTGTAGCAAATATTATGTCAGGGTATGCCGCTGATAGGTATGGAAGAAAAAAAATTTTAGTATTTTTTGCTTTAGCAAGTGCAATGTTTTCTTTTTTAATGGGATGGTTGACAGGTCTACACTGGGTGATCATTTCTATATTAGCTTTGATGTATAGCTTTTTAAGTATTGCTGACTCTGGAGTGTTAACTTCTGCTCTAACGGAAAACACGGAAAGAAATGTATTGGGAAGAGCTTTGGCATATCGATCTATTGTCGGCATTGGTCTTGGCTCCATAACTCCAGCTATGTTTGGATATATTTTAGATGTTACCAATAATCATCAGGCTGTATCTGAAAATACCAATTGGATTTATGCTTTTTCTTTTCTAGGAATGTTGGGTTTAGTTGCAACGTACAATGCGCTCAAGACTGACAAGGCAGTGTTGGGATAAAAATTATTAAAATCTCCAGCAAAATGGAAGTTCGTCATCCATAATTCAGCCTTAATCAAGGATAGATATTCGGATTTTCAACCAAAGGAAAAATATGAAAAAGTTAATTATAGCAACTATGTTCTTGTCTGCACTTTCAATGAATGTGTACGCAGGAAGCCATACGAAAAAATCTGATGTTACAAAAGCGGATTATCTAAAACAAGCGGAAGCTCGTTTTGATCGAATGGACACAGATAAAAATGGAATATTAACGGTTGCTGAAAAAAAAGCTTACTGGGCTAAAATAAAGGCTGAGAGAGAAGCTAAAAAAGAAGCAAAAAAGACAGAAAAAAAATAACTAACTACAACGCATTACTTCAGCAGTGGTCCATAATCACTGCTGAAGAATTCATACAATTCACTAGCTTTTAAAAATACAACATGTATTAAGGGGCGCATTATGGAATTAAAGTTAAGAAACATTGCAATTATTGCTCACGTCGACCACGGCAAAACTACTTTGCTGGATAACATTATGAAGCAAAGTGGAATGTTTAGAGACAACGAAGCTGTTGCAGAACGATTAATGGACTCTGGAGATTTAGAAAAAGAAAGAGGCATTACGATTCTTGCAAAACCAACTTCGGTAACTTGGAAAAATGTTCGTTTAAATATTATCGATACACCGGGCCACGCTGACTTTGGTGGAGAAGTAGAACGTGTTTTAGGAATGACGGACGGAGTTATTTTATTAGTCGATGCAGCTGAAGGACCAATGCCGCAGACAAAATTTGTTTTAGGAAAAGCTTTGAAGCAAGGTTTAAGACCCATTGTAGTCATTAATAAAATTGACAGACCAGACGGAAGACCAAAAGAAGTTATTGATGAAGTGTTTGATTTATTTGTTTCTTTAGATGCTACAGATGCACAGTTAGATTTTCCTATTTTATATGCATCGGGGAGAGCAGGATGGTGTACGAAAGAATTAGAAGATCCAAGAGAAAACTTACATCCTTTATTAGATTTAATTTTAGCCCATGTTCCAGAACCAAAAGTGGAACAGAATAGACCTTTTGCAATGCTAGTTACTTTGCTTAGTTCCGATTCTTATTTAGGAAGATGTTTAGTTGGTCGAGTGATTCATGGATCAGCAAAAATGAACGACACGGTCAAAGCAATTAATTTACAAGGTGAAGAGGTAGACACGGGAAGATTAACAAAACTTTTTACTTTTGCCGGAACAGATCGGATTCCTGCTGAATCAGTTTCAGCTGGTGATATTGTTTGTATTGCAGGTTTAGCAGATGCTTCGGTGGCGGATACGATTTGCGATATCAGTGTAACTGAACCTTTAAAATCAACCCCAATTGATCCACCTACGATGTCGGTCACCATTACCGTCAACGATTCTCCATTTGCAGGAAAAGATGGAAAGAAAGTTACCTCAACAGTAATTCGCGAAAGATTAATGAAAGAAGCAGAAAGTAATGTTGCGATTACGTTTAAAGAAAATGATGGAAGAGACGCATTTGAAATAGGGGGTAGAGGAGAATTACAAATTGGTGTGTTGATTGAAACGATGAGAAGAGAAGGATTTGAACTTACGGTATCTAGACCAAAAGTTTTATTTCAAACAGAGGGTGGACAAAAATTAGAACCAATGGAAGAGGTTACCATTGATGTCGATGAAGAATACGCAAGTAACGTTATTGATAATATGAATCAGCGAAAAGCAGAAATGACCGACATGAAAGATACAGGTGCAGGAAAAAAACGAATTATTTTTAAAGCACCATCGAGAGGATTAATTGGTTATCAAAGTAGATTTTTAACAGACACAAAAGGAACAGGTGTATTAAATAGAATTTTTCATTCGTACGGTCCTTTCAAAGGAGAAATTGTTGGTAGAAGAAACGGAGCTTTAATTTCTATTGATACTGGAAAAGCAGTAGCCTTTGCTATTTTTAACCTTCAAGATCGTGGTCGAATGTTTATTGAACATAATACAGAAGTTTACACAGGCATGATTGTAGGAGAGCATTCAAGAGATAATGATTTAGAAATCAATGTCATGAAAGGTAAGAAATTAACTAATATGAGAGCTTCTGGTTCAGATGAAGCGGTCACTTTAGTTCCTCCCGTTAGAATGAACTTAGAGGAATTAATGGCTTATATTAATGAAGATGAGTTATTAGAAGTTACACCTAAATTTTTACGATTAAGAAAAAAATATCTAATCTCTCACGAGCGCAAACGTTTTTCTAAAGCCTCCGCTTAATAATTCACAAGCAGTGTTAGTAAGTACAATGAATTCAAGAGAATGTTCTTGTTTTGATTCTGTTTAAGACTCTTTTTGAAACTGTTACGTGCTCAACTTATTCACTTTGTGAATAGTTTTTTCTTTAAGCAGCTCTGGATAACTTTAGTTCATTCCAAATTTGATCTAAAGAATCGACCAGATACTTCATCTTCTCATCGTTATGATATGGAGTGGGAGTAAATCGTAATCGTTCAGTGCCTTTAGGAACAGTTGGATAATTAATTGGCTGAACATAAATAGAAAAATCATTTAATAAAATATCCGAAATTTCTTTGCATCGAGCAGAATCTTTTACCAATACAGGAACAATATGACTTTCGTTTTTAATAATAGGTAGATTTTTTTCCAACATGAGTTTTTTTAAAGTTTTAGCTCTTTCGTATAATTCTAATCTTAAGGAATGATT
>VTPD01000018.1 GCA_008638015.1 Pelagibacteraceae bacterium
TTATTGATCGTAGCTTTTTATATAGTTCAATCTATAAGCTGAATTTGTGATTCAGTATTTTGATAAATTAAGCTTAGAAACTAAAGGCATTATCTTTATGATTTTGTCTCAATTCTTCTTTGCTACTAATGATGCTTTTATTAAGCACGTATTAGCTTTTTATAAAAATGACACTTCCTATTTAGGTGAGATTGTTTTTATTAGAGGATTGTTTGTTATATTTTTTATTGGTCTTATTTTATTTATTAAAAAAAATTTAGATTTAAAGTTTTTATTAACTTCAAAACATCTTTTAATTAGAGGAGGCATGGAGGGAATTTGTGCTATTTTCTTTTTCTTAGGACTTGCAACCTTACCTTTTGGAGATTTGTATGTTTTATTAAATTTAGCTCCAATTATTATCACAGCATCGGGAGCCATTTTGTTAAAAGAAAAAGTAGGTTGGAGAAGATGGAGCGCAGTGTTAATGGGATTTACTGGAGTATTAATTGTTATTAATCCAACCAAACTTGAGTTTGGATTTGCATTTGTGTTTCCTTTATTAGCTGCCGCTTTTATTACTTTGAGAGATACCTATACGAAAAAATTTGAACAAAGATATGACAGTATCCAAGTAGCTTTTGTTACTGGCTTTATGGTGACAGTTGTTTTTGGCATTTACATGCTGTTTCATTTTAAAGCTATTAAGCTAGATGATATTTTTTATATTTTTATATCGGCAATTTTATTATCGTTTGGTTATATTTTTGCGGTAGCCACTGTTAAAATTGCAACCATCTCTTTAACTTCAACTTTTAGATACACGGTTATTATTTGGGGAATTGTTTACGGGTATTTATTTTTTGATGAAATTCCATCTCACAATATGATCATAGGATGCATTGTTGTAGTCTTGAGCGGTCTATTTATTATTCACCGCCAAAAGAAAATTGGAATTATTGATTAGTGACCTGGAAAATTAATTAATTTATGGGTCTTATACCCATGTTGTTGTAATTTTTTATTTCCTGGAAGATCAAATAAATCAATTAAGAATACAAAAGCACTTACTTTGGCTTTGCACTTTTCTACTAATTTTGCTGAAGCTAATGCCGTTCCACCTGTAGCTATTAAATCATCAATAATAATGATCTTATCTTTTTTATTTAATGAAGATTTATGAACTTCAATAGTATCTGTTCCATATTCTAATTTAAATTTTTGAGAAACGGTTTTTCCTGGTAATTTGTTTTTTTTTCTAATGAGCAGTAATGGTTTATTATGCAAATAAGCAAGAGCTGACGCAAAAATAAAGCCCCTTGATTCAATTCCTGCAATTTTTGTATGTGGAATTTTACTTATAATTTTTTGCATTTTTTTAATTGCTGTTTGAAATGCTTTTTTATTTTCTAAAAGGGAAGTGATATCTCTAAATAAAATTCCTTTTTTGGGATAATTTGGAATCGAGCGGATATATTTTTCTAGATTCATAATAATTATATAAATATAAGTTATTTTAGAAAAAGTCATGAATAAATTAGGAATTATCGGTGGAAGTGGTCTGTACAGCATGGAAGGACTTGAAGATTCTAAATGGATCAAAATAGACACTCCATGGGGAAATCCATCTGATGAAATTTTACAAGCAAAATTAAATGGTAAAGAAATATGTTTTTTACCAAGGCATGCAAGAGGCCATAAAATAAATCCATCTAATATTAATTTCAGAGCAAATATAGATGCACTAAAGCAACTTGGTGTAACCGACATTATTTCAATGTCTGCTGTTGGCTCGTTAAAGGAAAATTTAGAACCAGGAAAATTTGTAATCGTCGACCAATTCATTGATAGAACATTTGCACGTGTGAAAACTTTTTTTGATAAAGAAATTGTTGCTCACGTTTCAATGGCAAAACCAACAAGTCCTGGCCTAATGAAAACTTGTGAAAAAGTATTAAAAAAATTAAGCATTCCTTTTCAAAAAGGAGGCACGTATCTTGTGATGGAAGGACCGCAGTTTTCATCTTTAGCAGAGTCCAATCTTTATAGAAGTTGGGGTGCAGACGTTATTGGAATGACGAATATGCCTGAAGCAAAACTAGCCAGAGAAGCAGAAATTCGTTACGCAACTGTTGCAATGGTAACGGATTTTGATTGTTGGCATCCTGATCATGAGGATGTTTCTGTTGAGCAAGTGGTTAAAACTTTACTTGGTAATGCTGAAAAAGCAAAAAAAGTTGTAGCAGAATTATTATTATCCTTTGAAGCAGATATTGATGAAAAAGATCCAGCAAATAAATGCTTAGATGTTGCAATTATTACAGATAAAAAAGCTTGGACGAAAGAAACTTTAAACAACCTATCAACGATTGCCGGAAGAGTTTTGAATAAATGAAGATTAATGGATCAAATTATAAAACGATATGGTTTGATTCAAAAGATAAGGTTGTAAAGATCATCGATCAAACCTTACTGCCATTTGAATTTAAAATTATTTCATTAAGAACTTTTGATGATGTCGTTAGAGCAATTAAAACAATGCAAGTTCGTGGAGCCCCATTAATTGGAGCTACAGCTGCATATGGCATGTATTTTGCCTCTTTATTAAAGGATGATTTTGTTTTCTTGGAGCAAAAAGCCAATGAATTAAAACAAGCAAGACCAACAGCTGTCAATTTAGCCTGGGCTGTTGAAAGAATTTTGCAAAAAGTAAAGAATGTAACCAATAATGTTTCAGAAGTTATTTTAAGCGAGTGTGAGAAAATTTGCTTAGAAGACATTTCGATGTGCGAAAGTATTGGTAATCACGGATTAGAAATTATTAAAAAAATTAAAGAAGAAAAAAAATTAGAAACTATTAATATACTAACTCACTGTAATGCTGGCTGGCTTGCAACGATAGACTGGGGTACAGCAACTGCACCGATTTATAAAGCATTCCAAAATAATATTAATGTTCATGTCTGGGTTGATGAAACAAGACCACGCAATCAAGGTTCTTCCTTAACATCGTACGAACTTAATCATGAAAAAATTCCTAATACAATTATTGCAGATAATACCGGTGGTTTATTAATGCAAAAGGGAAAAGTAGATTTGTGTATTGTTGGGACTGATAGAGTTTCAGCAAATGGAGATGTTGCAAATAAAATAGGTACTTATCTTAAGGCATTAGCGGCATATGATAATAATATTCCTTTTTATGTAGCTTTGCCAAGCTCCACCATTGATTGGCAATTAAATGATGGTCAAGACATTCCTATTGAAGAAAGATCTAGCGAAGAATTAAATATAGTAAGTGGCTTAGATCAAAACAACAATGTACAAAAAATTAATATTTATCCTGCAGAAAGCAAATCCTTAAATCTGGCTTTTGATATTACACCTGCAAAATATGTTACAGGATTTATTACGGAAAAAGGTGTTTGTGATGCTAATGCTCAATCTTTAAAAAAAATGTTTTCATGAAAAGCGAATTAGATAAAAAAAAATTAATCATAAAATTTGCTAAAAAATTAAATAGCACCAACCTTTCTCCATTACGATCAGGCAATATTTCTATTCGTCATACTAAAAATAAAGAGGATGGCTTTTTAATTACTCCATCTGGTATGAAATATGATGAATTAAAAATATCTGATATTGTATTTGTTAGTCTCAAAGGAAAATACGATAAAAAAAATAATAAGCCTTCATCAGAGTGGCATTTTCATAAAGATATTTATTTATATAAAAAAAATATGAACGCAGTTGTGCATACACATTCTAAATCTGCTGTAACGCTTGCATGTATGAGAAAAAAAATTCCAGCTTTTCATTACATGGTGGCTGTAGCTGGTGGTATCGATATTAAATGCGCTAAATACGCTACTTTTGGAACAGTTGAACTGTCAAAAAATATTATCAAAGCTTTAAAGGATAGAAGAGCATGCTTAATTGAAAATCACGGTCAGGTTGCAACTGACAAAACTATTGCTGCTGCATTTGAATTGGCTCAGGAAGTTGAATATTTGTCGAGTCAGTATATAAACTGTTTAAGGATTGGGAATCCTAAAATTTTGTCGAAATCTCTGATGAGCAAAGTTTTAGGTAAAGTCAAAAATTATAAAAAAGGAGAGACCTAAATGGTTAAAGTTGGCGATCATATCACTTTAGATTTTTTAGGAGTTAAGAAAGAATATTCAGCAAAATTTTACGAAGATGTTATCTACAAAATAGCAAAAGCAGCTAAGGTTGGTGTAGTTAATATTTCCAAAAAAGAATTTACTCCACAAGGTTTAACAATGATTGCCTTGTTAATGGAAAGCCACATGAGTTTTCATACCTTTCCAGAGAACGGAATTATTAGCTTTGATTTCTTTACCTGCGGAAAAATTCATCCCAATGTAGCTTTAGATATTTTAAAAAAAGAAATTCAGCACACTAGCGTTGTAAGAAAAGAATTTACTCGAGATACCATTCATCACTATGAGGATATTTATAGCTCTGAAGGACATAAAAAATATTATGTTGTAGAAGAATTTATTAAATCTTTTAAATCAGCCCAAGGTCAATTTATTGAAATTTTAAAATTAAAAGAATTTGGCAATGCTTTATTTATTGATAATGAAATCCAAGTAGCAGAAAAAGATGAAAAGCTTTATTCGTCTACTTTTGTTAATTCAGGATTATCTTTATCTACAAAAAATTCTTCTGCTGCTATTATTGGTGGTGGTGATGGTGGTGTTGCTAGAGAATGCATCAAGAATGGCTTTAATTATGTTGATTGGTTTGAATTAGACCAAGAAGTAGTAGAAGCATGCCAGAAGTATCTTCCAGAGGTATTTAAAAACATAAACAAAAGTAACAATGTAAATACGATTTGGGGCGATGCTTTTCATAACATTTTATCTAGCGAAGATGAAAAATATGATCATTTGTTTATTGATTTAAATGACGATCCCTACTGCATTAATCTTGCTGAAAAAAATATGGATCAAATTAAAAGAATTGTTAAAAAAGATGGTGTTATCACAGCCCAAGTTGGATCTAATAATAAAAAACCTATTCAAGTACAAAATTGGATCCAGACCCTAGAAACATCCTTTGGAAATAGCAAAATTTCAGAGGTTTTTATTCCAAGCTTTGATTGCAATTGGAATTTCGTCAGCTCTGTTAATAGATAATTTGCATGAAATTTAATGTCGCTTGTATTCAGCTGACATGCACCAATAAAGTAGAAGAAAATTTACAATCTATTACTGACTATGCAAATGAGGCTATAAAAGCAGGGGCTGATTTTATTCTTACACCCGAGAACTCTTCTCTTTTTTCTTTGGATGGAAAAGAATTATTAGCTACTTGCGAAGGTTATGAGAAAAATTCATTTATTCAATCTATACAAAAATTATCTAAATCTGCAAAAAAATGGTTTTTAATTGGTGGGATGCCAATCAAAGTTTCATCTTCTAAATTAGTTAATCGCTCAATTTTAATCAATAAGAGCGGTGAAATAATCAAAACGTATGACAAGATGCATATGTTTGATGTGGTCTTGTCTAGTACCGAGCAATATCAAGAGTCTGAAAAATATTTACCTGGTCAAGAGTTGGCTATTGCAGATTTGCCGTGGGGAAAATTAGGTATGAGTATTTGTTATGATTTACGTTTTCCTAAAATGTATAGAAAAATGGCAAAGCTTGGATGTATTTTTTTATCAGTTCCCTCAGCCTTCACTAAAACTACAGGCGAAAAACATTGGCACACATTATTACAAGCAAGAGCGATTGAAAATTTTTCTTATGTTTTTGCTCCAGCCCAAACTGGTACCCACTTTAATAAAAGACAAACCTTTGGACATTCATTAATTATATCTCCAGATGGTGCAATTTTAGCTGAGAAAAAAAATGGAACGGGTTTTATCATGGCAGAGATAGATAGTAATTTGCCTGCAATACTTAGACAAAAAATTCCAAGTTTGAATTTGGATTAATAGGCTTTATAACTTTTTACTTCAGAAATATTTGAATTAGTAAGCTTATTAATTGCAGCTTTCACTTTCGCTCGTTTATCATTATCTTGATACACTCTTCTCGCAAGTTGAACAAAAGTATCACCAAAGTCTTTTTGTCTTTCACATTCTCTTTTTCCTTCTTCAATATCCCATAATTGAAGATTGATATTTTTTAACTCACCCATTAATGCCTCTAGGTCTTGGTTCATTTCGATGTGTTTTGTCAAAGTTTCATTAAGACTAGTTAATTCTTTATTAATGATAATCTGTTTTTCTGGATCTTGGATTTTCTCCATTTTGATTTGTAAAATGGTTATTTTATCAAATAATTCACCTGCAGATATTTCAGATAATATTTTATTTGTGGTATTCATTGATTTACTAGTTATTTTATTAAGAATTTATGTCAAATATTTTAATCATCAAGCATGGCTCATTAGGAGATATCGTGCAAGCTTCAGGTGTTTTGCAGGATATTAGAAATCATTTTTATCAAGACACAATTACAATGTTAACATCCTCTTTATATAAGCCTTTGTTTGAAAAATGCCCTTATATTGACCGGGTTTTAGTTGATGAAAGAAAGCCAAGATGGAATTTATTTTATTTATTTAAATTAAAAAAAATTATCGAAGAGGGAGTATTTTCTCAAGTCATTGATCTTCAAAATTCATCGAGAACAGAATTTTACCGAAAGCACTTATTTAATATTACCAATTGGTCTTCTACTAGAACTATTTTACAAACGAATGAAAGCAAATCTGATTTTGATCAAGATGGCGTGCTTGAAAGATTTAAAACTCAGCTAGAACGAACTGGCATTAAGCCAAACAATACTTTGTACCCAGATTTTTCTTGGGCGGCTGATAATCATTTTCATATTCCAGTGGCAAAGCCTTATATTTTTCTTTCTCCTTTTTCTTCAGGAAAACTACTGCATAAGCGATGGCCTTATTATAAAGAACTGATTGAACTATTAAAACTAGAATACCCTCAATACGAAATGGTAGTTGCGCCAGGTCCTTCTGAAATAGAAAATGCAAAATTATTAAATGCAAATGTTATTCTTGATGGTGAAAAGGCTACAAATTTTTCTCAACTTACAAAAATTATACAAGATTCAGTCTTTGTTGTTTCTAATGATACAGGTCCTGCGCACATGGCAGCACATCTAGGTTGCAAAGGTTTAGTTTTATTTGGAAGTCATACGACTGCTAAAAAAGTAAGTATCGAAACAAAATTATTTAAGGCTTATCAAGTAGAAGATTTAAAACAATTATCTGCAGAAACTGTGATGAAGCAGATAAAAAAAATATTAAAATAATAATTTAATATATCCCATAGCAAATAAAGGAATTTGTAATCCAAAGTTTGTGATAATGGCTTTATCCTTATTGGCAAACCCAGCAATGGTCCAACCAACAACACCCAATCCATGAAATGCGATATTGAGAGGGTATATATTTAAATTAGTTAGCAAGATTCCAGTTAATACTAAAAAAGTACTAATCCATTTAAGGTATTTTTGTAAGAATGTCATAATTGCTCCCGTTAGTTTAAATTAATTTTAAATATTTTTTAATTTGTTCTTTCCAAGAAAAAGTTTTGGCAAATTTTTCAGCTTCGCTACTCATCTTTTTTAATCTTTTAGAATCTAAAATTTTCAAAATACTTTGATAAATTTCATCATGTTTAGTACCATCACAAAGATAGCCAGTTTTACCATCTTTTATTGCATCTGCTGCACCGCCAGCAATACCTCCTATACAAGGTGTTTTGAATAAGGATGCTTCTAAAAAGGAAATTCCAAATCCTTCAATTGATTTGCCATCCTCAATGGAGGGCATTAAAAATATGTCTGACTTTTGTAGTAAAGCATTTTTGGTATCTTGGTCTATTGATCTTAAAAAAATAACATTATTAGTTAAATCCATATTTCTCGTTAAATTTTTTAAACTATTATATTCCTCACCGTCTCCAACAATTACATATAAAAACTTAGGGTGAAGCACTTGAATATTTTTTAAAGCAAGAAGTACAGAGTGAATGCCTTTTCTTTTTTCTAATCTTGTTACAGAAATAAATTTTGGTGATTTATTTTCAAATATACTCGACGCTTTTTTGATACTATTTTTTGGGACTGTAATATTAGTAAAAATACCAGGATTAATGATTTTAATTTGAGATGCTTTAATTCCCTTCTTAATTGCTAAATTTTTAGTAAATGCTGAATTAGCTATAATAAATTTTGCTTTTTTTAAAGATTGTATCATTCTTGTATGAGTAGGAGATGCTTTTGCATGATTGATTTCTTTTCCATGTATTAGACATAGCGTTGAAACATTAGCGCAGGTATTAAAAGAAATTTTTTCTAAACTTTTCCAGTGGTCGGCAATAATGGCTTTAACTTTTTTTTGTTGAGAACAAAAAATTTCTAATTGATTTGCTTTTCTATATTTTTTTAAAAATTTAAATCCCTTTATTCTTTCAATAGTATATTTTTGTTTTTTGTCATAATTTGTATCTCCATCAAATGCATCGGCGAAGACATGCACTGGACCATGCTCTAGTAAGCTAGAGGCGATATTTCCCATTAAGGTTTGCATGCCTCCAATATCAGGAGGAAAATTTCTCGTGGTTATAACAAACATATTATTTCCATTTAATGTTGCATCCCATGCTTGGATATTGTTGTAAAGGACCTTTGTTTGTTGATGCAATCATTTTCATCGCTAGTAGAAGCTCACTTTCTTTTTCCATAACAGGTGTTAAATGTTTTAACTCTCTTACTCTTCCTCGATATTGTAATTCCCCATCCTTGTTATACCCAAAGAAATCTGGTGTACAAACTGCACCGTAGGATTTTGCAATTTCTTGCGTTTCATCAAATAGATAGGGAAATGAAATGTTATATTTTTTCTTAAAAAGTTTCATATTGTCAAAGCTATCTTCTTGGTAACGCAATGTATCATTAGACATAATTGCAACTGAACTAATTCCTAATTTTTTGATTTCATTAACAATTTCGACTGTTTCTTGCATGATAGCTTGAACATAAGGACAATGATTACAAATAAACATTATTAACGTTCCTTTAGGTCCTTGGATATCAGCAAGAGTTAATTGTTTTTCATCAGTGGAACGTAAAGAAAAATTTTTTATTTTTTCACCAAAGTTACAAACAGGAGTTTCAGTTAGCGACATAATAGTAGGAACATTTTATTTTCTTATATTATAAACTTTGTTATTAACTATCCATGATTTATTCACTTGGCGATATTAAAGTAATTATGCACGGAAGAGTTTGGATAGCTCCATCTGCAGTAGTTACAGGAGATGTGATATTAAAAAATAACGTAAATATTTGGTATGGAGCAGTATTACGGGGTGATATTGAAAATATTTCAATCGATGAAGGTACCAATGTTCAAGATAATAGTGTGTTGCACACCGATACGAATTGTAAATTAACAATTGGAAAAGGAATTACAGTTGGACATTCAGTTATTTTACATGGATGTACCATTGAAGATGACTCGTTAATTGGAATGGGAGCAACTGTTTTGAATGGAGCTCACATTGGTAAAAATTCTATTATTGGCGCCAATAGTTTAATTACAGAAGGTAAAAAAATTCCTGAGCGATCTTTAGTAATGGGTTCTCCGGGAAAAGTTATTCGGGAAGTTACTGATAAAGAAATTCAAGATATCAAAGATAATGCAATGCGTTATATTAAAAACTCACTACGTTACGAAACTGAAGCTAAAGAACAAATCGATTAGTAAGTTTTTGCGATACTACTTTAAATGAAAAATATATTTATTTTTTTTCTTTTATTTCTATCATTATCAACTTTAGGTAATGCAAAAAATATTAAGCCAAAAGCAAATTTATCTTCGGAGGAAGTAATTTTAATACAACTGAATGCTCTAAAAAATAATGACACAAATGACTCGGGAATTGAACAAACGTGGTTATTTGCTCATCCTAAAAATAAGCTAGCCACAGGTCCTTATGCCAAGTTTAAAAAAATGCTTTACGACCCACATTATATTATTTTGCTCAATCATCATTCGCATCAACTAAATTTAACTGTTTCTAGTGCAACGGAAAAAATTTATGAAATTAAAATTACCACTAAAGATCAAAGACATTTTTTTTATGAGTGGAAAGTAGAAATAGGATCAGAAAAAAATTGTAAATCATGCTGGTTTACAAGCGCGGTATCTTTTCCGCAATTAAAAGGAAAAAATATTTAAAATTAGTAGTGATTAGGGCGTAACCCAAGTAGCCTCAGACCCATGATCGGTTAGTTTGATTTTGGCTCTACGATGACCTTTGGAAGCTAAGTATAACCACTCAAAAGTATGAATTTTACTTTCAATAATAGAAAAATTCTCGTAACCCACTTCACTTTCTTCTATTGGCACATTTTTTCCTTCATACTGTTCTGGAATTCCTGAAGTTGGAATTTCACTCCTAGTACCAGGCGCATTAGATGCTAAGTAACATTTTCTACTGATAACTTGAGTTTTTTTCCAAGCCTCCTCCGTAGTTTTGTTTTTATAATGTATTGTAGCATTACCGGCTGCTCTTACTTGGATCTTTCTTTCCTTGTTATAAAAAAGAAAATAAATTTCATTATTATTTTTGATAAATTCTATTTTTTCTGATCGTATATCTGTATGAAAACGTAATGTATTTCTCTCTTGAAAAGCACCACGCAAAACAACAATTCTTGCATCAGGCCCACTATGGGAGTTTAATACTACTACGGGTAACCTGAAATCCTCACTTCTATCTGTTACCCCTTTTGTAAGTAGAGCCCAAATTTCATCAAGAATTAAATCTTTATTGTTATAAAATCCAGGCTCCGAATTATTCACGAATCTATTTTTTAGGTAATAGAGTGATTAAACTAGAAGTATCAAATCGGTTTCCACCATTTTTTTGAACCTCAGCATAAAATGTATCTACAATTTCAGTCACCGGAAGAGATGATCCATTATTTTTTGCTTCTTCCATGGCAATAGATAAATCTTTTCTCATCCAGTCTACAGCAAAACCATAATCAAATTTATCTGTAATCATAGTTTTGTATCTATTTTCCATTTGCCAAGATTGTGCCGCACCTTTTGAAATTACTTCAATTACATCTTCCATATTTAATCCAGCATTTTGTCCAAAGCGAATGGCTTCTGACAATCCCTGCACTAAACCAGCAATACAAATTTGATTTACCATTTTGGCAAGTTGACCGCTGCCAGATGATCCTAATAATTTTATTTTTTTAGCATAACAGTCAATAACTGGTTCAGCCTTGTCGTAGTCAGTTTGATCTCCGCCAACCATGACCGTCAGTGCACCATTTTCTGCTCCCGCTTGTCCTCCTGAAACAGGAGCATCTAAAAAACCAAACTTTCTTTTAGTAGCTTCCGTTTTTAATTCTCTGGCAATCTTGGCTGAAGCAGTTGTGTTATCGATAAAGATTGCTCCTTCTTTAACACTGTGAAAGGCTCCATGTTCACCGATCGTTACTTCTTTTAAATCATTATCATTTCCTACACAGGTAAAAACAAAATCAGAATCTTTTGCTGCTTCTTTTGGAGTAGCCGCATGTTTTCCACCATACTCTCCAACCCATTTTTCTGCTTTGGCTGCTGTACGATTATAAACCGTTACATCATGACCAGCTTTTGCTATATATCCAGCCATTGGATATCCCATGACTCCTAGACCTATAAACGTTACTTTTTTTGACATACTTATCTCCTGTTTATTAAATGTTTAATTATCAATTCGTTAAAAATAATTTTAGATTTCTTTTATTTGGTTTCATTTTGACATTTTGTTCTAGCTTTGGTCAAACTTTTTTTATTGGTATTTTTAATCCTTTTATTCGTGAAGATTTGCAATTAAGCCATTCAGAGTTTGGCTTTATTTACTCTATTGCAACTCTTTTAAGTAGCTTTACCTTAATTTGGGCAGGTAAAAAAATTGACGATGTTAAAATTATATATTTTGCAATTTTAGTTTGTCTATTTGTAGCCTTTGCTTCCTTTTTTTTAACACTAGTTACTAATATTATTCTTTTATTTTTTGCTATTTATTTTCTTCGTTTGTCTGGGCAAGGTTTGATGACTCATACCGCATCAACATCTATGGCTAAATTTTTTGATGTAAATAGAGGAAAAGCTTTAAGCATTTCTTGGTTAGGCCTTTCTTTGGGTGAAGGATTGTTACCTTATCTAATTGTTTTTCTAATGAAGTTTTATTCATGGAAAATGATTTGGTTGGGAATTTCTTTATTTATACTCTTTGTAATTATTCCAAGTGTTTTTATTATTTTAAAGAATTATCAAGATGGAAGTACGGAAACTGCTAGTTTAAAACAAGAAGTTAATCACGAAATTAAGAATTGGACTAGAGCTGAAGTGATTAGAGATAAAAAGTTTTATTTTTTACTTCCAGCTGTTTTAGCTCCCGCATTTTTAACTACTGGAATTTTTATTAATCAAATTTATATTTTTGAAAGCAAAGGTTGGTCGATGTTGTTACTTGCGCAAGGATTTACTCTATATGCAATTGTTAGCGTTATAACTTTAGCAGTTTCAGGATTTTTAATTGATCGATTTTCAGCAATTAAAGTTTTACCTTTTTATTTAGTTCCCACAATGTCAGCGTATCTCTTTGTTGTGTTAAGTGAATGGGCTTACGCACCAATCGCTATGATGATTTTAATTGCAATGACCAACGGCACATCTAGCGTTTTACTAACATCTACTTGGTCTGAAATTTATGGCACCAAGCATCTTGGTGGCATTCGGTCCATTACCGTTTCTTTTTTTGTCTTTTCAACGGCAATTGCACCATTCTTATTTGGATACTTAATTGATCATGGTTTTAGTATTAATCAAATATTTACCATCATGCTTGCTTATTTGGTTTTTGCTAATTTGTTATTTTTGTTCAAATTGAAAGACTATAGACCTATAAAAATTGCTTGATTTTAAGGCCCAAAGTCTTTAGAAGACCTCAACTTTATGGCACGTGTAACAGTAGAAGATTGTTTAGAACAAGTCCCTAATCAATACGATTTAGTAATTTTAGCAAAAGAGAGAACTCTGCAAATTGGAGCAGGGGATGCACCTTTGGTTGAAGAGGACAATGATAAAAAAACTGTAATTTCTTTAAGAGAAATTGGAGATAAAAAAATTGATCCAAAAAAATTAATTGATGCGACTGTTGATAGAGCGCGTGACCATCCTGAAGACGCATTAGTGCAAGAAGACTTTGATGCAGACGTGGGTGATGCCTTTGAAGAAATTTACAAAGGTGAAGTATCTAAATCTGGTCAAGCAATCTTACCATCAAAACGATCAAGAAAAATTCCAACACCAAACGCTGCCGCAAGTGATGACGGCGATGATGATGGCGATGAAGGTGATGATGGAGCAGAAGATAATTCATCTGCTGAAGTTGAAGCTAAAGATTCAGAATAATTTTATTTAAACTCTTCTAATATTTTTTTACGATGCTGATCCAGGTCAGGAATTTCTCCACGAGTAATAGAATCTTGGTAGCCTGATAATTTAATTGGGTTTCCAGCCATTTTAAATGTGCCGATTTTATTATGTTCTGCACTTACAATCATATTTCTAAATTGGATTTGAGGGTTTTCTACTGCCTCTTTAATATTATTGATAGGACCGCATGGAATTTTTTTCTCCGTAAAAATACCAACCCATTCACTAGTTGTTTTATTCTTTAATTTATCTTCAATAATAATTTTAAGTTCATCAATATTTTGATTTCTAGATTTATTATCTTTAAATTTTTCCTCCTTATGACAATCGCAGCCAAGCGTTAGACACATTCCCTCAAATAACTTATCATTACCTGCCGCAACAATAATGTAACTATCTTTTGTTTTAAAAGCTTCAAAAGGTGCAATAGAAGGATGACGTGATCCCATTGGTTTTGGAATTTCTCCTTTTGATAAGTATCTTGCAATTGCATTTTCTAAGATTGCAATTTGACAATCCAACATAGAAACATCTATGTGAGAACCTTTTCCAGTTTTTTCTCTATCAAATAAAGCTGCATTGATTCCAATTGCAGTAAATAATCCTGCTGTAATATCACCAATAGAAGTTCCAACTCTAGTAGGTTCACTATTAGGTTGTCCAGTTACACTCATCAAGCCACCCATTCCTTGTACCACCATGTCGTACGCGGGTAGTTCTTTCATTGGTCCAGTTTGACCAAAGCCGGATGCAGATGCGTAAATTAATTTTGGATACTTATCTTTAATATCATTATAGCCATAACCCCATTTTTCTAAAGTTCCTGGTTTGAAGTTTTCAACTAGTATGTCTGCTTTAGCTAAAATTTTTTCAAATATTTTTTTATCTTCGTCATTCTTTAAATTGAGAGCAATACTTTCTTTGCCTCTATTAAGTGACATGAAGTATGCGGACTGATCTTCAATAAAAGGGCCAAATCCTCTTGA
>VTPD01000058.1 GCA_008638015.1 Pelagibacteraceae bacterium
ATTATTACTGATTTCTAATTAAAGGATATACTTTTGGATTTAGGTAACGAATGTTAGTGAGCATAATGAGTATTAACGTTACTACTCCGATAGATCCTGCAAGATAAAATAAAATAGATATATCTAAAAGCCATACTAAATTAAAAATAGTTTCAATAATAAATTTCGATCCTAGGATTGCAAAAAGACAAGCAATCAGAATAACCGAACTAAAGATAATCAGAAACTCGATGACAGAGGATAAGATAACCTCTCTTTGCGAGAAGCCTAAAATTTTAAAAATTAAATTTTGAAATTCTTTTATTTTTCCCTGCACCATAATTGCACTAGAAATAACAATGAGGCCGATAATAACAGTGACAGCAGATATGAGGAGGACGGCAATAAAAATTTGATTAAGAATAGCGGTCACTTTATTTAAGTAATCAGCAATTTTGATCATGGATAAACTAGGTAATGCATCTAACATCCTGCTTTCTTGAAATTTTTTTGGATCCGTAAATTTAGCGGTGGCCAAAAATTCATGAGGAATGTTTTTGGCGAAAGATGGATTAAACAACATAGCAAAATTAATATTTAAATCTCGGTAATCGACTGCACGAAAATTAATAATGGTTCCCGTGATCTCTCTGCCGTACATATTTAAAGTAAAGGTATCCCCTAGACGAATACCAAAGTCCCTTGCAACTTTTGCGTCCAGTGAAATTTGTAATTGGTCTGACCGATTCATGTCCCACCATGTACCTGCTACAATAGGATTGTCTTCTGGAGTAACATCCGCCCACGATGATCGACGCTCACGACTAATTACCCAATAACTATCATTGCTAGGTTGAATGTAGGTATTCGGATCGATGCCATTAATCTTTGTAATTGCGGAAGAAATAATAGGAACTACCTCAAGCTTGACCGAAGGATCCATACTTATAATAGTCTTTTGAAATATATTTTTATCCTCTTGTTGTATTCCAAGAAAAAAATAATCAGGCGCAATGGCTGGAATCGATTTAGCAATCTCTCGTTTAAAATTAGTTCCAACTAAAGCCAAAGTTAATAATAAAGTGACACCCAGTCCTAAAGACATAATCGTAATCGGTGTAATGCTTTTTGCTTGCGTAATATTTTTCACCGATGTTTTAAGGGAAATATTAGAACTAGTCTGAAACATTTTTAATCCTGCAATCATGAATTTGGATAATCCAAAAAAAATCAGCAAACAAAGTAAAAATGCTGCGAAGTAACCAAGGCTATATAAGGGTCTTGCCGATCCCAAGGTAAATAAAAGAATTAAAGCAACGAAGACGATGCAGCTTACACCAACCGATCGTTTGGAATAATAAAATTCTAAATTTTGAAATACATTACGAAATAAATTTGATGCTTTGACTTGATCAATGGCATTAAGAGTTGGGATAGAAAAAAGAATAAGTACTAATAATCCAACTAAGAAAATTTTACTAAAGTTAATTAGGGAAAAATCAGCATTAATGGCTAAACCCAATCCTTGAGAAAGATAACTGCTAACGATAGGAATAATTAAAAAGCTAGAAGCGTAAGCGAGGATACTAATGATTAATAATAAACATAATAATTGAACATAATAGACTGCTTTGATGTGGATAGAGGGAAAGCCCAAAGCTTTTTGTACCGCAATCGACATATTATTCTGATTTAAAAAAGACATTAAGGTATTCGCAATCCCAATCCCTGCAATCAGCATGGCACTGATAGAAACAAGCGATAAGAATTGAGAAAAATTATTAATAACTCGTTTCAGACCACTTGCAGAATTTTCTGGATAACGAAGTATGACTTTTTTATCCTTGGCAAAAATGGTTTGAATTTTAAGTCTGTTAGTTGCAATGTTATCTTGTTCTGGAAAACGAACTTTGTATTCATGGTTTAAAAAACTGCCCATGGTATTCAGCTTCATTAACTCTAAGGTTTGTTTTCCGGTAAGGGCAAAATCGCCAAAAGCAATAAATCCACTGACATCAGGAACAGCACGCACTATGCCAATGATTGTGAATAATTGATCTTGTACCTTAATAGTTTCCCCTAACGTTAGTTGTAATGTTTTAAAAATGTTTTCATTGACCAGTATCGTTCTGTCTTCTTTTTGCATTCGTTGTAAAGCATTCGCAGGCTCCACCTGAACCGAACCATACAAAGGATACAGCTCATCCACGGTTTTCACTCTAGTAAAAAGAGAGGAATTATTGGTTCTTTGGTAGGTAGATAGCATGGTACTAAATTCCACCATTTGCGAGACCGTTGCAAAGGTTCGTACTTGATCTAATAGAGCTTGATCACCAGGATCTCGGTTATAATCTATTTCAACATCACCCCCTAGCAATGCTCTTGCATTATTATTTAATTCTTTTTGCAAACTATCTTCAATGGTGAGGATGGAACTTAAAATAAATAAACTAATCAATAAGGTAATTATAATACTTGAGATTTTTTTATAATTTCTTGCAAGATCGCGGCAAGCGTATTGGATAATTAAAGATGGTTGAATAAAGCTAGATGATTTTGCCATCTTGAATTTGGATACTTCGTTTTGCTTGTTTCGCTAATTGCTTATCGTGGGTCACCATCATTAAAGAAGATCCTTCCTCTTTAGCGTATTGAAATAAAATATTCGCAATCATCTTAGAATTTTCACTGTCTAAATTTCCCGTCGGCTCATCTGCTAAAATCAACGATGGCTTCATGGCAATGGCTCTAGCAATAGCTACACGCTGTTGTTCTCCACCTGATAATTGGGATGGCAAATTGTATAAACGGTGTTTTAAACCAAAGCGTTCTAGTAAATGCTTGGCTTGTGTTATGGGTTGAGGCAATCGATTTAACTCTAAGGTTAAAGCAACATTTTCTAAAGCCGTGTAATTAGGAATAAGATAAAAAGATTGAAAAATAATTCCTATTTTCCTTCTTCTAATGTCAGAGACTGCATCCTCAGACATGGTACTAATATCTTCTCCTTCAAAGAAAATATTTCCTGAACTAGCTTTTTCTAGTCCAGCAATCAGCATAATCAGGCTGGTTTTGCCTGAACCACTCTCACCAACAATGGATATGGTTTCCTGTGCTTTGGTTTCAAGGTCAATATCACGCAACACTTTGATCGCTTTGTTGCCAGTTTGGTATTTTAGATTTACCTTTTTTAATTTAAGAAGAGTGTTCATGATCAAAACTGTACTTATTAAAATTACGATACTGTGTCTACTGTGCATAAAAGCATCAGCGGTAGAGAAGGTAGTCTTATTTGGTGACAGTTTAATGGCAGGGTATGGTTTACCTGCTGAACAACATTTGTCTGTTATCTTAGAAGAGCAGTTACAAGCAAAGGGTTATAAGATTCAAATTATTAACGGTAGTGTATCCGGAAGTACCTCCGCTGGTGGATTAAATCGCATTGCCTGGACATTGCAAGAGCCAGGCATTGATCTTCTGATTATAGGTTTGGGTGCAAATGATATGTTACGTGGCATTAACCCTAAGGAAACAAAATCGAACTTAGAAAAAATTATTCAACAAACACAAAAGAAGAATATACCGATTATTCTTGCTGGCATGGTTGCACCTACTACGCATGGCCTTGCTTATAAAAAAGAATTTGATGCCATTTTTCCAGCATTAGCCAAGACTTACAATCTTCCGCTTATTCCATTTTTGTTAGAGGGTGTTGCTATGCAGCCTCAATATAACCAAGC
>VTPD01000059.1 GCA_008638015.1 Pelagibacteraceae bacterium
AGTAAAAACTGTTGAGGCGTCATCGATTATGTCTTCTAAAGTTTAAATGATATTCATATTACTATACAATTTATTTAATGAAAAAATTTTTATTATTTATAGCTGCTTTTGTTTTGTTCTTTTCTGAAGTGCACGCAAATAATCACTTTCCCATCACCAGAGATAACAAGGAAGCGATAGCGCTTGGTCAAAAATTATACAATCAGAACTGTGTAGCATGTCACCAACCCAATTTGGTTGGACAAACCAATTGGAAAACCAAACTAGATGCAGATGGCCACCGATTGGCTCCACCCTTGAATGGAACGGGTCACGCCTGGCATCATTCCGATGCGATGCTACATGATGTTATTAAGTATGGTTATGCAAACATGATAAAGAATTATAAAGGTAAAATGATGGGTTTTGCAAAAGTGTTAAGCGATACAGACATTGATCATGTTCTTGCCTACATGAAATCATTTTGGCCTGAAGATGTATACCAACATCAGATAAAACTTAGCAAACACGGCCACTAAAAAAATATATTCAAAGTAAGAAAAAAGTATATAGATCGAAGATACAACCTTTGCATTAATACTTTGTCGAACTTTGTTTTTTTCTTAATTCTGCTTTCTGCTTTTAGCCATGTGAGCTGGAATATTTTAATAAAACGATCGAACAATAAAATTATTTTCACACGAGCCTTAACCTTAGTAGGAAGTGTACTGTTAATTCCCGTTACCTTTTTTTTAGATCCGCTACCAACAGCAGCCTACCCTTATTTTGCTGGAACTTTGATTATCCATGTTTTGTATAAATTGTTTTTATGTAGCATGCACGAAAGATCCGATCTTTCGTATGCTTATCCCGTTGCACGAGGTCTGCCTTCTTTAATTATTTTGTTTGCCACTCCTTTTATTTTTAATGAAGAGCTAACGTTACAAAATGAATTAGCAGTATTGTCTATTTGTTTTGGCATTTTGCTTCTGGTTTTTGCCAATCAAAAATTTAAAGAAATTAATTTCGCAGGTCTTGGTTTTGCTGTGCTGGTTGCTTTAACCATTGCCGCTTACACTATTAATGATGCTAAGGGAGTGAGGATTTCTGAACCTTTAACTTATCTTACTTATTATTTTGCTTTAGATGGCATTGTTTTCAACTTGGCTTTTATGATTTTTTTTAGAAAAGAAAAATTTGATCTATCCATTGTTAAACAAGAAATTAAACCTATCATTGGAGCAGGTATTTTAAGTCTTTATTCCTACTATCCAGCAGTTTATGCTTTTACTTTAACTAAAGTTGCAACCGTTGCAGCGCTAAGAGAGTGTAGTATTTTACTTGCATCGTTATATGGCGTGTTTGTCCTGAAAGAAAAGCTTGGCACCATCAGAATTATTTCGGCTATTTTTATTTTTGTAGGTAGCTTAATGATTAAATTATATTCTTAGATATATTGGCGTGAAATGAACTTATTTAGTCGATTTTTTTTATTTATATAGTTATCCCCATTAGGACATGGTAGATTAGTTTTTTTAGATACTACCATTTAAAATTCATTCGTCTTCAAGCCTTGGTAAGTATTATTTGGCAAATGCTAATCTAAAAGACTGTATCATCCTTTGGGATTTCCCTGGATGCAACCTTGTGCATAATTAAGAAAGGCCACCTTTTGAAACTTAAAAATATTGTATCTCTAGCAAGTACACCAAACGCAATTTTACCATTTCACAGAAAATACCCAGCGTTAAACAAAATTAATAAAAAAATTGAAATTCTAATTGTTCCCAAACCACGCAATCTGCAACGCAATCAGAAGAATGTTGCCATTGTGTGGGATGAGCATGCCATTCTTAAAATTTTACAAAGCGCATACGCCAATGTCATTATTACAAATATTAAAACAGAAAATGACCTTAAGCGATTGGCGCAACGAAAGCCTGATTTAGTTTTTTCTGGTGTGAAGTACTTTGATTTTAACGACCGAACGATCTGGTTAAATGATTATCTTGAAATACATGGCATTGCTTACATGGCTTCAGGAAGACAAGCTTTACAAAATGAACATGACAAAAGCAGAGCAAAAGAAATTATACAACAAGCTAAGGTTAAAACGGCAAGTTTTTTCACCACTGAACCAGGCGAGCATACTTCCGAAGCAGCCTTGCCTATTGCTTTTCCTTTATTTATTAAACCTGTCACAGGTGGCGATAGTAGAGGGGTCGATTGCAATTCCGTTGTTTATGACTTTACAAGTTTTACAGCTAAAGTTTTGGATATAAAAAATAAACAAAAATCTTCATCCTTAGTAGAAACGTATCTTTCAGGAAAAGAATACAGTGTTGCTATTTTAGAAGATAGTGTGACAGGAAATATTAAAGCTATGCCTATTGAAATTATTGTACCTAAAAATAATAACGGTCACTGTATATTAGATTACGATATAAAAAAACTAGATGAGGAAAAAGTAATAGCGGTAACAAATAGTAAAATTTTTAATCAACTTTCTATTTTGGCAAAAAAAGCATTTGCAGCCTTAGGAGGAAAATCATTAGGAAGAATAGATATTAAAATGAATGAACAAGGAGAAGCTTATTTTATTGAAGCTAATTTAATGCCGGGCTTGAGAAAAGGATATTTCTATCGAGCTTGCCGCCTTAATTTAGATCTAAGCTATCCAGAAATGATTTTATTAATTGCAAGAAATGGACTTGCGTTAAACCAATCGTATTCTGTTTCTAATATTAACGTTTTAGAAACAACAAATACTTATCTTTAAAATTTATACAGTAATTACTAAATTAATACCCGCTGATGCAAGTACCACTCCTATTATTTGGTAGTAGGAACTTCGCTATGATAGCTAAATTTATACACGACTTCATTTCTTCGATACAATGTGGTGCTAGCCAGATTCTTATTTTTCAACATTTGCGCCAACTTATCACAAAGTAATTTCTTAATTTCTTCTTCTGCTATTGTTTTAACTTGGCAACCTTTCGCGGTTGTAATTTCCACGCGAAACATGATTTATTTTTCTTTTGTTGGAGTTTCCAGCCAAATTAAAAAAACCATAAATAAAATGGTTATAGGTATTCCTAAAGCAAAAAGTATGATGGCCGTCTGTGGTTCCACGAACATTTCTTGGTTAAATTGTAAGAAAAAAATTAATAAATAAAGAAAGAATAATTTTTTTAGTCATTCACACCGTATCAAATTGGCATGGGAAACATACTAAATAACTAAGAATGCCACTTTTAAAATACGAATGTAAGCCATTGCTTTAATATTTTTCATAACAGCTATGTATTAATATCAATATCCAATCTTTCATAAAAAATTACTATTAAATTGAATTAATAATTATGCATTTTGCTTATGGACTGGAGACGGTTACAAGTTTTTAATAAAATAGCTAATTTTAACAGCTTTACAGAAGCCTCTAAAAATTTAAAAAAATCACAATCGTCATTAAGCAGGGATATTATTTATTTAGAAAAGAAAGCAGGTTTTAAAGTTTTTGTCAGAGATATCAGAGGTATTAAACTGACCAAAGAAGGACAAGCACTATTTTCCATCACCAAAGAATTTTTTAATAAAATAGACTCTCTTAAATAATTTTCACTATCTATCTAAATTGTAGATATCCAATTCAATCAGGTCTGTACGTCATTAGTAACATTACAAATTTTT
>VTPD01000019.1 GCA_008638015.1 Pelagibacteraceae bacterium
TTGTCTATAGAAATAGTATTTTTTGCTTTCCAAATAATTCCTGCAAAACTTAAATCTTTTATTTTTTTTTCAATTGAATTTCTAACCTCATTGAAATTTTCTTTCTTGCAAAAGATTTCATGATATTCACCTTCATGTATGCAATCATCTGCACCAGCATCTATAGCTTGAGCAAATATCTCTTCCTCTGATATTAATTCTTTTTTAATTTTAATTTGCCCCACTTCCTCAAATTGATAAGATACCGATCCTTCTACACCCAAAGATGATCCATTTTTTTCAAATATCGATCGTAAATTAGTTACCGTTCTATTTTTATTATCCGTTAAAGCCTCTATAATAAAAGCAACTCCACCTGGACCAAATCCCTCGTATTGGCTTTTCTCATAATTTGAATCTTCGCTTGGACCTTGCGCCTTTTTAATGGCTCGTAAAATGTTATCTTTTGGCATATTGGCCTCTCTTGCAGCTTGTACAGCTGACCGTAAACGAGGATTAAAATCAACTTCTGGCAAACCCAACTTAGCTGAGACCGTTATTTCTCTACTTAGTTTGGAAAACAATTTAGAACGTTGCTTATCCGCTTTACCTTTTTTATGCTTAATACCTGCCCAATGGGAATGACCTGCCATGGATATCTTAAGTAAATTGTTTTGTTAAATTTGCACCAATAATAATAGGTTCTATTGCTTTGGCTAGTCCTGTCTTTATATCTCCAACAATTTTAACGCCTGAAATAGTCCCCTCACCTGAACCTGGCTGCAATCGTTCACCTCTTACACCTGTAAAAAAACGTTTTAATGCAGCATCTCGATCCATGCCAATGATTGTTTTGTAATCTCCACACATTCCTGCATCAGTTTGGTAAGCAGTGCCGCCCTCCAAAACTCTAAAATCTAATGTGGGAGTGTGTGTATGAGTTCCTACAACTAGAGTTGCTTTTCCATCAAGAAAATAACCCATTGCTTGTTTTTCACTGGTAATTTCTGCATGAATATCCACCAGTAAAAAATCAACTTCTTGCTTTAATCTTATTTGTTTTATTTTTTCTTCAATAAAAGGAAATACAGCATCTGTTTTTTTCATATAAACATTTCCCATCAAATTCATTACACCAATTTTAAGGTTGTTTTTCTCAAAAATTTCAAACCCTGATCCCGGGGTACCTTCTCCCCAATTCCACGGACGCAAGAGTCTTTTTTCTTCTCTGATAAAATCCATGGTTTCTTTTTGATCCCAAATATGATTTCCTGAAGTAATCACATCCACTCCGACTTCGAATAGTTCATTACATATAGCTTGTGTAATTCCAAAGCCTCCCGCAGAATTTTCTCCATTTGCCACAACAAAATCAATCTGATGTTTTTTGATTAAATCAGGGAGTTTGCTAACGACAATATTTCTTCCTGACCTGCCCATGATGTCTCCCAAAAATAAAAAGTTCATTAGATAGTTTGCAGTCCTTTTTCTGTGATCATTCCCTTTAATGGAACATCTAGATTATTGTTAGGAATGAATTTGCAATGTTGAAAAGAAAATGCAACTCCATAGCTTAAATATTTTTTATTTTTTGCAAGATAGTGATCATAATACCCTCTACCATAACCTAACCGGTTGAATTGATCATCGTAGGCCAATAAAGGTGTTAAAAATAAATGAGGAATAATTTTTTTTGCTGACGAAGATGGTTCAACTATTCCAAAACGATTTACATAGAGCGGATCATGCTTATCCCAAATCCTAAACTCCATAGAATTTTTTTTAAGTATTCTTGGCAAGGCTATTTTAACTTTTTGTTTTAATCGTTCTAATACAGGGCTGAGATCTAATTCATTATTAATAGAATAATAAGCCCCAATAATTTTTATTTTTTTTTGTTTAATAACCTTTAATAAATCTGAGTAAATTTGCTGAACTTGATTTGGCTTTAGAGAAAAATAACGTTTATTTCTTATAGCGAGAAACTTTTTTCTTAGTTTATTTTTCATTCATATTAGCTAGCTTTAGAAAGAAAATTATCAATAGAGCTGCTAACTTTATTTAAAACCTCAGAATAACTAGATTCATTTTGCTCAATCATGATTTTTAACTTGGCCAACTCTTCATTTAAATTTCTCACTTCTCTATCGCGATCGTCTTTATACTGAATAGAAAGATCTTTAATTTCTTTAAATTTTTCCTCTAATTCTTTATTGTGTTTTTTTAATTTTTGCATTGTTTCTTTAATTGAAAACATCTCATCCATGGTTTGAATAGCAGTAATCAACAACAGTTTTCCCTCGCCTAAATTACCTAAGTCACTTTTTAACTTTTCAAATTTTTTATTTAATTCAATGGTGAGTTTTTCTAATTCTTTTTCTTGGCCATCTTCACAAGCTAATAAATAATCTCTTGAATTAAATTTAACGTTTACATTTACCATTCTTGACCATCCTCAAAAGAATCTGCTTCTCTCGTAAGCTCATCAATTTTTTTTGATACTTCTGATTTTTTTTCTTCTGCTTTTATTAATTTGTACCTTGAAATCTCTAACTCTTTTTCCATTTCCTGTATTTCATATTTTAATTTTTGATTTTCTGTTTCAATGGTTTCGATCTTACTTTTTAGATCATTATTCGATCGATCTTCCAAATTTACTTTATTCTCTAAATTTTTTAAATTTTCTTTTAACAGCAAATTATCACTCTCCAGTGTGGATAACTTTGATTGAAGAGACAGTTTTTCTGTCTCCAAATTAAGTCTTACTTGCTCTAAATCTATGATTTTTTTTTTTGAATTTACAACTAAATCAGTAATTGAGTCTAATTTAGATAAAGATTGGAAAAGATTTTGTTCTTTTTCTTTATATTTATTCATTACATTTAAATTAAATTATTTGTAATTATAATACAAAGTAATATTAATTTCGAGATCCAAAGTCTAAAAGGTTTTTAAATGAAAAAAATTACACATCATGATTTAGCAAATGCTGTTCGTTTTTTATCAATAGATGCAGTACAAAAAGCTAATTCGGGACACCCTGGCATGCCAATGGGTATGGCTGATGTGTGTACTGTCCTTTTTAGGTATTTTTTAAAATTCAATCCACAAAATCCAAATTGGATTAATCGAGATCGATTCGTTTTATCAGCGGGACATGGTTCGATGTTATTATACTCACTTCTATATCTTACTGGGTACAAGAGTGTTTCGCTTCAAGATATTAAAAATTTTAGACAAATGGATTCTATTTGTGCAGGCCATCCAGAATATGAAAAAGGAACGGGTATTGAAACAACAACCGGACCACTGGGCCAAGGAATAGCCAATGCAGTAGGTTTTGCAATCTCAGAAGAAATTTTAAAAGCAAGAAAAGGAAAAAATATATTTGATCACAAAACTTATGTCGTGGCTGGTGATGGTTGTTTAATGGAAGGAATTAGTCATGAAGCTTTTAGTTTAGCTGGTCATTTGCAGTTGAAAAATTTAATTGTTTTTTTTGACAACAATTCTATTTCAATTGATGGACCAACAAGTTTAGCAGTCTCAGATAACTATAAAAAAAGAATAGAATCTTATGGTTGGGATTACATTAATATTGACGGACATAATGAAAAGGAAATTTTTAATGCTATTAAAAAAGCTCAACATGCAAAAAAACCAACTGTGATTGCATGTAAAACAATTATTGGATTTGGCTCTCCTAATAAATCTGGAAAATCTTCAGTTCATGGAAGTCCTTTAGGAGAAGAAGAAATACAATTAGTAAGAAAAAAACTTAATTGGGGCCATCAACCTTTTTCGATACCTTCTTCAATCTTGGAAGCTTGGAGAAATATTGGAAAAAAAGGTTTGCAAGAGGAGGAAAGATGGAAAAAGAAAAATAAATTAAAAAATAATTCTTTAAGTAATCTAAAAAAATTAAGTTCTATTATTACTAAGGCAAAAAAAAATGCTGCACAAAATGACAAACCAATAGCTACAAGAAAATCCTCAGAAGATATTCTAACGTTATTAACTAATGGTATACCAGAATTAATTGGTGGCTCTGCAGATTTAGCTGGATCCAATAATACAAAAACAAAAAATCAACTAGCTATTCAATCGGGAAATTTTAAAGGAAGCTATATTCACTATGGCGTTAGAGAACATGCGATGGCAGCCATTATGAATGGGATAGCTTTGCATGATAATTTAATACCCTACGGCGGTACATTTTTAATTTTTAGTGATTATTGTAAGCCAGCTATAAGATTATCTGCTTTGATGAAGCAAAGAGTGATTTATGTAATGACACATGATTCAATTGGTCTTGGAGAGGATGGTCCTACTCATCAACCTATTGAACAACTTGCAGGACTTAGAGCTATACCCAATTTAAATGTATTTAGACCAGCAGACACGACGGAAACTATAGAGTGTTGGCAACTAGCTATTGAACAAAAGAATACGCCAAGCGTTCTTTCGCTTACTAGACAAAATTTAACTCCTATTCGAAAAAAATATATTAAAGAAAATAAATGTTCCTATGGAGCATACGAGGTTTTTAGGACAAATAACAAAATTCATTTAACTATTTTGGCAAGCGGTTCTGAAGTTGAAATTGCAATTGAAGCCAGCAAAAAACTTCAACAAGAAAAAATATATTCAAAAGTCATTTCAGTTCCTTGCCAAGAACTATTTGAATTGCAAAATAAAAAATATAAGCAAAAAATTCTAGGAGAAACAAAAGTAAAAATCTCACTTGAAGCAGCATCTACTTTGGGATGGAAAAAACTAACGGGAAATGAAGGAATGGAAATAGGCATTAATTCTTTTGGAAAAAGCGCACCATACAAAAAAATATATGAACATTTTCAAATTACGAGTAATAATGTAATACAACAGGCAAAAAAATTAATTAAAAAATAATGATTAAAGTTGCAATTAATGGATTTGGCAGAATTGGAAGAATGGTTCTTAGATCCATAATTGAAAATAAAATTAAAAATATCAAAGTAATAGCAATCAATAATAGAGCCAATACTGGAACTAGCGCTTTTTTATTAGAAAAAGACACTATTCATGGCAATCTCAATCATGAAATAAAATTTGATAAAAAATCTATTAAAATTGCTGGACACAATATTCTATGCTTTCATGAAAGTGACCCTGAAAACTTACCATGGAAAAAGCTTGGTATTGATATTGTATTTGAATGCACAGGAAAATTTAACTCTAAAGAACAATCTAGTAAGCACCTAATGGCTGGTGCAAAAAGAGTACTCGTGTCAGCGCCATGTAAAAACGCTGACCAGACAGTTGTCTATGGAATTAACCATAAAAATATTTCTAAAAAAGATAAAATTATTTCTGTAGCTTCTTGTACTACTAATTGTCTAGCTCCACTTGCTTATGTTATGGATAAAAACTTTACGATCCAAAATGGTTACATGACCACAATTCACTCATATACGACTGATCAACGTTTATTAGACAACTCTCACAAAGATTTACGAAGAGCTAGAAGTGGTCCCAACAATATGGTTCCCACCAGCACAGGTGCTGCAAAAGCTTTGGAGCTTATTCTACCAAAATTAAAGAATAAAATTGACGGTATTTCCATTAGAGTACCTACTCCAAATGTTTCTTTGGTTCAGTTATCTTTTGTTGCTAAAAAAACAATTAATGAAAAACTGATTAACAATGCTCTAACTAAAGCAAGCAATACATATCTTAAAAATATATTAGGAGTTACAGACCAACCGCTAGTCTCATCTGACTTTAACCATGATAAAAGGTCTTCTGTTATTGATACTTTACTAACCAAGGTAATTGATAAAAAATTTGCAACTGTATTTGCCTGGTACGATAATGAATGGGGATTTTCTAACAGAATGGTAGATCTTGCTCTATTTCTGAAAAAATAAATTCCAGCATGCAACCTTTAAGACTGTTAGATGCAAATAGAAATATTCAAAATCTAAAAATTTTACTAAGAGTAGATTTTAATGTTCCTTTGCAAAACCAACAGGTTAGCGATGCAACTAAAATTATAAAAGTAAAACCAATTATTCATTCTTTATTGCAGAGAGGGGCAAAAGTTATTTTATGCTCTCATTTAGGTAGGCCTCAAACAAAAGGGAAGACTGGTTTTTCTTTAGCTCCCATCAAACAAGAAGCAGAGAAGATAATTGGAAATGAAATCGAATTTATTACTGATAATTTTAAAGCAACAATTGATCAAAAAATCAAGGATGGTAAAAAACTTTTTTTATTAGAAAATCTACGATTTGATCCAGGTGAAGAAAAAGATTCCGAAATATTTTCCAAGTTATTAGCTGAAACTTCTGACTTATATATCAATGAAGCATTCTCCTGCTCACATAGGGCTCACGCATCTATTCATGGGATAACAAAATTTATTGAATCTTATGCTGGAGAAACCATAGTTGCAGAATTAAAAGCTCTCAATGCAATTATGCTAGATTCAAAAAAACCAGTTACTTGTATTATTGGTGGATCAAAAATTTCAACTAAAATTGATTTAATTATCAATTTGCTTCCCAAAATAGATTACATGGTCATCGGCGGAGCAATGGCAAATAATTTTTTTCAACATGATGGCTATAATGTTGGAAAGTCTAAAGTTGAGGATAACATCGAAGATACAATCAAAAGCATTATCAATGAGTCAAAGAGAAATAAATGTACATTAATTTTACCTATGGATGTAATAACCGCAACAACATTTGAGGATCCGGGGTCAGATAAACCATTAGATAAAGTAAATGATAAAGATATGATTTTAGATATTGGTCAGCAGACTGTTCTCCAAATTCAGGAAATACTGACACAAAGTAAAACTGTTTTATGGAATGGTCCTTTAGGTTTCTTTGAAAAAGATCAATTTGCAAATGGAACTAATGCTGTTGCTAGAGCAATAGGTGAATTAACAGAAAATCAAAAAATTATTTCTATAGCTGGTGGTGGGGATACTTTTGCAGCAATTAAAAAATCAAACCAAGAAAATAAATTTACATACATATCCACAGCTGGTGGTGCATTCCTTGAATGGCTTGAGGGTAAAATACTTCCTGGCTTAAAAGTTCTTGAAAAATAAAATTAAATTACTATAGGTTCTTTCATTATGGAAATTGAAAAAATTGCAAAGCTTATGCTCGCTCCTGGAAAAGGAATTTTAGCAGCAGATGAAAGTACTGGAACAATGACAAAACGATTAGATTCTGTTGGTGTACCATCTACTCCAGAAAACAGACTGAATTTTAGAGAAACTTTATTTACATCTAACAAAGCAAAAGATTATATCAGTGGTGTTATTTTGTACGATGAAACATTAAGACAAACCACGAGTCAGGGAATATCTATTCCTGCATTACTCGAAAAACAAAATATTATTCCAGGAATTAAGGTAGATACTGGTGTTAAACCTTTGGCTGGCTCTGCAGAAGAAACAATTACTGAAGGACTCAATGGATTAAGAGAGAGGCTTCAAGAATATTATCAACTGGGAGCAAGATTTGCCAAATGGAGAGGTGTTTATAAAATTTCAAATATTTACCCAAGTGAAGCAGCAATTGTCGCTAACGCACATTCGCTTGCAAGATATGCGGCCCTGGTGCAAGAAGCAAATATGGTACCAATCGTAGAGCCAGAAGTATTAATGGATGGCAAACATGATATGCAAAAGTGTTTTGATGTAACTGCAAGAGTTTTGCATGAATGCTTTCATCAGCTAAAAATTGCAAAGGTGAAATTAGAGGGAATTGTATTAAAACCTAATATGATTTTAAATGGATCTGAATCTGGTATTAAAAATGAAAATGAGATGGTAGCTAAAAAAACTTTAGAATGTATAAAAAGTAATGTTCCTGAAGAAGTTCCAGGAATCGCTTTTTTATCAGGTGGTCAAACAGAATTAGAGGCTACTAGAAATTTAAATGCAATTAATAAAATTAATAATACTGAATTTGTATTTACTTTTTCTTATGGTAGAGCCCTGCAACAAAGTGCTTTAAAAAAATGGGCTGAAGATATTACTAATGCATCTGACACTCAAAATGAATTTATTGTTCGAGCTTTAATGAACAGTTTAGCATCCAAAGGTGAGTGGAACGAAGCAAAAGAAATAGCTGCCTAGGTTGAATAAAAAAAATATTTATTTAATAACCCCAAATACATTAAATAATAATTTTTTTACTTACTTACCAAAATTAATCAAAACAAAACGAATTGCATTTTTGCAAATTAGATTAAAATCTTTATCTAAAAAAAAATTAATACAATCCATTACAAAGATAAAAAAAATAGTTAATAATAAAGTAAAATTAATCATTAATGATTTCCCTGAGATAGCTGCAAAACTAAATTGTGATGGCTGTCATATTGGTCAAAAAGATTTATCAATCCAGCAAACAAAACAAATAATGAAATCAAATAAGATTATTGGCGTAACTTGTCATAATTCGAAAGAACTTGCGCTGTCTGCAGAAAAATATGGGGCTTCTTATTTAGCTTTTGGATCTTTTTTCAAAACGAAAACAAAAAAAACAAAGTTCAAAGCTAATCCAAAATTACTTCAATGGGCACATAAAAACCTTAAAACTCCTGTGGTGGCAATAGGCGGAATTAATGAGGAGAATTATAAACTTTTATTACAAAATGGAGCCAAATATATTGCCTGCTCGAGCTATATTTGGAGAAATAGTAAATACAACCCGCTGAAAGCTCTAAACCAATTAAAGTAATTTATTTCAAATCAAAAAAGGTGTATTACCCTTGGCGTTATGAAAATTTCTGCAATCGAAATCAAACCTGGAACGATCATTGAATATAAGAATGATTTATGGCTTTGTTTAAAAGCACAGCATGTAAAGCCGGGAAAAGGTGGAGCCTTTAATCAAGTAGAACTTAAAAGTATTACAAAAAGTACAAAGTTAAACGAGAGATTTAGATCAGATGAAACAATTGAAAAAGCATCACTAGACGAAAGAAACTACCAATACTTATACAGTGACGACCAAAATTTATATTTTATGGATCAAAAAGATTATGAACAAATTACCATCACAAAAGATCTGGTTGGTGATGATGAAAAATTATTAACAGAAAATCTTGATGTAGTGATTGAATTTTATGAAGATAAGCCATTGAAAGTAACTTTGCCAAAGCATTTAGAATTTGAAATATTAGAAACAGATGCGGTTGTAAAAGGTCAAACAGCTTCTAGCTCTTATAAACCAGCTACTATTCAAAATGGAATTAAAATACAAGTTCCACCCTTTATTAATCAAGGAGACAGGATTTTAATAGATTCTGTGACAAGAGAATACACAAAGAAGGCTAACTAAATGCCTTTGCTGTCATCTGAAATTAATGTTTTAGAAAAAGTTTGTAACAAAGCATCAAAAATAATAATCCGTGATTTTGGAGAAATTGAAAAACTTCAAGTCTCCAAAAAAGGTCCTGGAGATTTTGTTACTAAAACAGATAAAAAAGTTGAGCAAATTATTATTGAAGAATTAGAAAAAGCAAGACCAGGATTTAATATATTGGCTGAAGAAGGTGGTACAGCAGAAAACAAAAGTGAATATACTTGGATTATTGATCCGATTGATGGAACAACAAATTTCATGCACGGCATTCCACATTTTGCAATATCAATTGGACTAGAAAAAAATGGAGAGGTCATAGCAGGAATAATATTTGACCCTATTAAAAATGAAATGTTTTATGCAGAAAAAGGAAGGGGGGCTTATTTAAATAACTCAAGAATTCGAGTTTCATCAAGAAATAATATTGCTGATTCCATCGCCTTAACAGGCGGTCCTGCTTTTGCAGAGAATAATAAGCAAATCTTTTATGAAGAATATATTGCTATGAGTAACCAATTTCATCAAGTAAGAAAATTAGGCAGTGCAGCATTAGACCTTGCGTATGTTGCCGCTGGAAGAGCTGAAGTTTTTTGGCATAAAAATTTAAAGTATTGGGATATTGCAGCTGGAATAATTATAGTGAAAGAAGCGGGCGGAACTATCAGCGATTTCAAAGGAAAAACTTTTGACCTTTCAAAAAATCAACTATTAGCAACAAATTCAAGAATTGACCAAGAAACGACAAAAATTTTATCATCTATTGCATGATAAAATTTGTTTTTTTTCTTTTTCTAGATGTTGTTGCATTTAGTGGCATTCTTATTTCAACACTACCTTTCCTTATTAACAATTATGGTGGTGATATATTTATCATCACTTTAGCATTTGGATCCTTCTCCTTTTTCCAATTTTTTGTATCCCCTTTCTGGGGAGGACTGTCTGATAAACTAGGAAGAAAACCTTTGTTGTTAATGAATTGCATTGCAGAATTTGTAGCTAATTTAATATTAGCAATTAGTGGAAGTTTAATAGTAATTTTTTTAGCAAGAGTAATAGCGGGTCTTTTTAAAACAAATGTTTCCGTGGGAACAGCTTATATAGCCGACATAACAGATAAAAATAATAGAGCCAAAGGAATGGGAATGTTTGGTGTTGCATTTGGACTTGGTTTTACAATCGGTCCTCTTATAGGAGGATTAATTGCTGGATCTAATTTTAGCTACCAGTCTTTGAGTAATGTTGCATGGTTTGCATGCGCTATTAATCTAATTAATTTTTTTTATGTTTTATTTTTTTTAGAAGAAAGTTTAAAAGATAAAAAAGAATATCATATTAAATATTCTTTTGAAAAATTTAGCTCACAATTTAAAACAATAGCTAATCAATCTATATATCCTTTTTTTATTTTAATATTTTGCATTCATTTTACCTTTTCTGGAATGGAAGGAACGATAGCGATATGGGGAAAGGATACATTTGATTGGGGTCCAAAAGAAATTGGATTTGTTATGCTTCTAGCTGGGTTAACGCAAATTGCTGTTCAAGGTGGTTTGTTAAGAGTTTTATTAAAATACTTTAATGAAAAGCAACTTATCAGAAGTGGCTACGTTAGTTTAATAATTGGTTTTTTTATTATACCATTCTCAAGCTTATATTCTTTACCGCTTGCAGTTGTGCTTTTATGTTATGGAATTGGAGTTTCTAATCCATGTCTTAATAGTCAAATTTCAAAAAATGCACCACCGGAATTAAAAGGATTGGCCTTGGGTTCTGCTTATTCATCCCAGGCTGCAGCCAGATTCTTGGGTCAACCAATCGCAGGATTAATATTTTTACATCTTGGTAAAAACTCTCATTTTCACTTTGATGTCATTTTATTAAGTATTTTGGCATTATTTTATTTTTTATTGAATCTGAATAAAGAAAAAACCTTATAATTAAGAATTGTTATAGTTTCTTGTTTATTTCATCTTATTTGCTATAAAAGCCCTCTTATTATTATGAAAAAAAACATACACCCAGATTTACATCCTATTAAAGTACAAATGACTGATGGTTCTGAATTTGAAACTATGTCAACTTGGGGCAAGAGTGGTGATACAATGAAATTGGATATTGATCCAAAATCACATCCAGCATGGACTGGGGTAACGCAAAAACTTCAAGATAAAGGTCGAGTTAGTAAATTTAATAAACGTTTTGCGAATTTAAAAAAGGCTTAAATTTTTTATGAATCAACCATTGATGCCAAAAGCTACAGCTGTTTGGTTAATAGACAATACTACTTTAACTTTTAAACAAATTGCAGATTTTTGTGGCTTGCACGAATTAGAAGTAAAAGGAATTGCAGATGGAGATGTTGCTGTAGGAATTAAAGCTTATAATCCAATCTTATCAAACCAATTAACAAGAGAAGAAATAGAACTTTGCTCTCAAGATCCATCAAGACCTTTGCAAATTAAGCAAAAAAATATGGACATTGAAGTTAAAAAAATGGTTGGAACTAAATATACTCCTATTGCCAAAAGAGAAGATAGACCAAATGCTATTGCTTGGCTTACAAAAAACTATCCGCAATTAGCTGATAGTCAAATTTGCAAACTAGTAGGAACTACTAAAAATACTGTTGCAGCGATACGAACTAGAAAACACTGGAATATGTCAAATATTTCACCGAAAGATCCTGTTGCAGCAAATTTATGTACTCAAACAGATCTAATGAAAGCTGTTGAAAGAGCTAAAAGAAAATTAGAGAGAATTGAAAAAGAAAAGAAAAAAGAAAAAGCAAAGCTAGCAGATCCTGCTGAATAATAATAAAATTGCTTGTGGTTAAAAAAAATAAAATAATAAATAAAATTGCTATTGTAATGGGTAGTAAATCAGATTGGCCAACAATGAAATATTGTGCCGATACTCTAAAAAAACTAAAAGTACAATTTGATGCCAAAATAGTTTCTGCTCATCGAACTCCTGATAGAATGTACGATTTTGCAAAAAACGCTGAAAAAAATTATTGTGTAATAATTGCTGGAGCTGGTGGATCAGCACATTTGCCAGGTATGATTGCATCTATGACCAACCTTCCAGTGATAGGAGTTCCTATAGAGAGTAAAAAATTAAAAGGTTTGGATAGTTTATTATCCATTGTTCAGATGCCAAAAGGTATACCCGTAGGAACCGTTGCTATTGGGGAGGATGGAGCAATCAATGCTGCAATTTTGTCAGCTTCTATCGTTGCTATATCTGATAATAAAGTTCGTTCTAATCTTGCATTGTGGAAAAAAAGACAAACAAGTTCTGTTAAAAAAAAACCTAATTAATGAATAAGCAAAAGCCTATACTTGGAATTATAGGTGGTGGCCAATTAGGAAGCATGCTGGCACAGGCTGCAAAAAAAATAGGGATTCAAACTATCATACTGTCTGACGATGAGTTTGCTCCTGCCGCAAACTATGCTGATCATTTTATTTATACAAAGTATGAAAATGAAGAAAATATTAAAGCATTTATAAACAAAGTAGACGTTGTAACCTTTGAATTTGAAAATATTCCATATTCTATTTTAAGCACCATTAATAAAAGTAAACCAGTCCTACCCTTGCCTGAAATTAATCAAGTTGTCCAAGATAGACAAAAAGAAAAGTCTTTTGTTAACGGCCTAGGAATTAAGACAACACAATGGTCTTTAGTAAAATCAAAAGAAGATATTATTAATAATGCAAATCTTCTTCCGGGTATTTTAAAAACGTGCACCCTTGGTTACGATGGCAAAGGGCAATATGTCATTAATTCGATCGATGATATTCCAAATAATTTATTTACTACTAATAATTTTATTTTAGAAAAACTAGTTTCTTTAAAAAAAGAAATTTCTGTAGTCATTACGAGATATCACAATGGTGAATGCTCTATTTATGAACCCATAGAAAACAAACATGAAAATCAAATTTTGAAACATTCAAAAATACCAGCAAGTATCAACTCTGATATTTTTAATCAAGCGCAAGATAATGCAAAATTACTATCTGAAAAACTAAACTATGTTGGAACCATGTGTGTTGAATACTTTATTACAAATGAAAATGAATTATTGGTAAATGAAATTGCTCCACGAGTTCATAATTCTGGTCATTTAACCATCGATGCTTTCAATGTAAGTCAATTTGAAAATCATGTAAGAGCTGTATGTGATTTAGAAAAAATCACTCTTAGTAAAAATTCTAATGCTGAAATGATTAATATTATTGGTAAAGAAATTAATAACTACCGAGGAAAGACTTTTGAACCTAATGAGTTTTTCTATGACTATCTAAAAAAAGATATTAAAGAAAAACGAAAAATGGGTCATTTTACAAGACTATTAAAATCTTAGATAAATTGATAAGATTTTGTAGTGAGATTCTTTCAGCATATTATCTTTGTTATTATTTTTATTTCTAGTGCAGCTTCATTTGCCTTAGCAAACTATAACCTTCAGTGCTCATCTAATAATTTTGACTACAAAATTAAAAATGAAATGACAATTAATAATATTTTTGTAGATATTCCAGAAAACAAAAATGTAGTTACTTTTGATGGAAAAAATTATGTAACTAGCTTTGATGAAACATTTACACTTGTTGCTAATCGAAATAATAGAAGAATTATTCTAGACAAACTAGAAGGCACCATTTTTCTTGAAGAAAAATTTAATGATAAATTTACTATTTTAGAAATATATTATTGCCAAGGTTTTGTTCAGGACAAAACTTAAAAGCCTCTCCCTTCTTTTTTATTAGACGAAGGACTAAATTTTTTAAATACGGACAATATATCAG
>VTPD01000020.1 GCA_008638015.1 Pelagibacteraceae bacterium
ATTTTTATTGCAAGACAATGGATAAGACACAGGACAGCAAATGTTAATGAGTATTCAGCAAGATACTCTATTTTAGATAAAGAGTTTTATATTCCAGCTAAAGAACAGCTATCTGCACAAGCTACAAATAATAGGCAGGGAAGGGGTGATTTAATTACTGGCGATCAGGCTGATGAGGTTTTAAAAATTTTAAAAGAAGATTCTATGAGAACGTATGACAATTATGAAAAAATGTTGAATGAACGATTTGATGGATCAGTGATTGATGAAAATAAATCTGGTTTAGCAAGAGAGCTTGCTAGAATGAATTTAACTCTTAATTCTTATACTCAGTGGTACTGGAAAACAGATTTGTTGAATTTACTTAATTTTTTATTTTTACGAGCTGACAGTCATGCGCAATATGAAATAAGGGTTTATGCTGAAGCAATGCTAGAGACAGTAAAGAAATGGGTTCCTATAACTCATGCTGCATTTTTAGATTATAGAGTTGGAGCAGCTCATGTTTCATCAAAAGGACTAAAAGTCGTTAAATCTATGATTAGTGGAAAACAAGTTGGCTACGAAGACTCTGACTTGAGTAAAAGAGAGTGGAATGAATTAATGGAAACTTTAGAGCTTAAAGATAAGCTTATTTAACTTTTTCAGTAATTCTTTTAGCAATATTCATAATTTCATTGGAAGTTTCATTATCACTAAAGAATTCAATATATGGTTTTCCAGTATCAGCTCCTTCTCTTATCTTTATCTCAATTGGAATTTTTCCCAGTAGATTTAAATTTAAATTTTTAGACAAATTTTCAGCTCCATTTTTACCAAAAAGAAAATGCTCTTTTCCATCATCCGAAACAAAAGAGCTCATATTTTCAATTATTCCAATAATATTTACATTCATCTTTTGAAACATCTTAATTCCTCGATTTGCATCTAATAGCGCAACTTCTTGAGGAGTGGAGATGACTACAATACCATCAATTTGAATTTCCTGAGCAAAAGTTAGTAAGGCATCACCTGTTCCTGGTGGAAGGTCGATGATTAAATAATCAACATCTTTCCATAATACATTAGTTGTAAAAGTTTTGATTGCACTAATCACCATGGGTCCTCTCCAAATCATAGCAGTGTCTTGATCTACAAGAAATCCAATGGACATGCATTGAATACCATATTGGATAATAGGAAATAAATTTTTTCCATCTTCACTTTTTGGCTTTTCATGAATGCCAAGCATTTGCGGCACAGACGGTCCATAAATGTCTGCATCTAAAATGCCCACATTGTAATTTAGTTTTTTTAAAGCTATGGCCAAATTAACAGCAATTGTAGATTTTCCGACACCACCCTTGGCACTTGAGATAGCAATAATTTTTTTTACTCCATTAATAGGTAATTTTAGTTTTTTTCCGTCTGGAGAAATTTTATTTACAAATTCTTTGCTTAAATTTACTGACTTTGCGTCCATTTGGCCTTGTAATTTTCTTTTAAGTTACTATCTTTATATATATTAGTTACACCAATAAAATTATTAATTATCAATGATAAAAAATATTCTGAATATGGTTCAATCTCCTTGGGGAAACGGCGGAAGTAACGATGGTTCTAATCAAGGACCAAGCGGTGGAGGAAAAAGACCACCAAATATCGATGATTTAGCTGGACAGTTTCAAGATTCTTTAAAAAAAATGTTTCCTGGTGGCGGAGGTGCTAGTTTACCTGGAGGAAAAAAACCTATCGGTTTATTTATCATTATTGCAATTGCCTTATGGTTAGGTAGTGGTTTTTACCGAGTGTTACCTGATGAACAAGGTGTGGTATTGCGTTTTGGAAAATTTACAACTTTAACTCAGCCCGGATTAAATTATCACTTTCCTTATCCAATCGAAACAGCATTAACTCCGAAAGTTACTAGAGTTAATAGAATCGATGTTGGTTATAGATCTGCATCAGATACTGGAAGAGCCACAAGCATAAGTGACGTGCCTGAAGAAAGCTTAATGTTAACAGGAGATGAAAATATTGTAGATATTGATTACTCAGTTTTCTGGATTATTAAAGATGGTGGAAAATTTTTGTTTAATATTCAAGATCCCGAAGAAACTGTAAAAAGTGTTGCAGAAACTGCAATGAGAGAGGTGATAGCAAGAAATCCTATTCAAACAGTATTAACTGGCGGAAGAGCGCAAATTGAGATTGATACACAAAAAATTATGCAAGAAATTTTAGATCATTATCAATCTGGAATTCAAATCACTCAAGTGCAAACACAAAAAGCTGATCCACCAAAAGAAGTAATTGATTCATTTAGAGATGTGCAAGCTGCTAAAGCTGATAAAGAGCGACAGCAAAACGAAGCAGATGCCTATGCTAACGATGTTATACCAAGAGCACGAGGAGAAGCAGCGCAAATTGTTCAACAAGCAGAAGGTTATAAAAATCAAGTTGTAGCTTCAGCAGAAGGTGAGGCGAGCAGGTTTCTTGCTATTTATGATGAGTATAAAAATGCAAAAGCTGTAACTCAAGAACGAATGTACTTAGAAACAATGGAAAAAGTTTTAGCAGGAATTGATAAAATTATTATTGATAAAAATTCAAGTGGAGGAGTAGTTCCGTACTTACCTCTTCCAGAATTAGGTAAAAATAAAGGAAATGTTAAAAAATAATGAGTGAAAAAAAATTAAAAATTCTAGTACCTATCATTGGAGCAATTGCCTTTTTAGGATACATGACTCTTTTTACTGTTAATGAAATACAGCAGGCTATTATTTTGCAGTTTGGTGATCCAAAAAGAGTAATACAAAAAGCAGGATTAAATTATAAGATTCCATTTATTCAAAACGTTGTTTTGCTAGATAAAAGAATTTTAAATTTAGATGCGCCGTCTGAAGAAGTCATTGCTTCTGACCAAAAAAGATTAATCGTTGATGCTTTTGCTAGATTTAAAATTAAAGACCCATTAAAATTTTATATTTCTGTTGGAAATGAAAGAGTAGCAAGATCAAGACTATCTACTATTATCAATTCTCGTATTCGAGGGGTTTTGGGTAAAGAAGAACTTGCAACTTTGGTATCGAAAGAAAGAGCAAGATTAATGGATAAAATCACTCAAGATGTAAATGTCGAAGCTTCAAAACTTGGTATTGAAATTATAGATGTAAGAATAAAAAGAGCAGATCTACCACAAGCTAACAGTGAGGCTGTGTACCGAAGAATGCAAACTGAGCGACTAAGAGAAGCAAAAGAATTTAGAGCTGAAGGTGCTGAAATAGCTCAAACCGTAAGGTCTACTGCCGATAAAGAAGTTACAATTATTTTAGCTGAAGCAAATAAGAAATCTGAAATTTTAAAAGGAGAGGGTGACGGAAAAAGAAATAAGATCTTTGCCGAGGCCTTTGGAAAAGATCCAGATTTTTTTAGTTTTTATCGTGCAATGCAATCTTATGAGAAATCCTTAATTGGTGGAGAAACATCATTAATACTATCTCCTGACAGTGAATTTTTTAGATTTTTTGGAAAATCTGGACTAAGTCTTATCAAGAAGTAATCATCTTTTATGAAAGAGCTAGGTATAGCTATTGGCCTTCTTTTAGTGATTGAGGGTTTGTTGTATGCAATTTTTCCTAATGCTATGAAGAAGATGTTAAATGCAATGAAGGATATGCCTGAGACAAAGTTACGATCAAGCGGACTTATTTTTGCCGTAATAGGTTTTATATTAGTATGGTATATAAAAAGATAAGTTTTATGAAGAATTATTTGAATCTAAAAAAATTTTATATAGTTATCTTTCTTTCTTTTTTTCTAGTTCTGCCTTCTTCAATTTTTGCTAAAGCAGTTCCAGCTAGTTTTGCAGATTTAGCAGAAAAATTAATGCCTTCAGTCGTCAATATTTCAGCAACTAGGGTAGTAGAAACAAGACCACAATCACAATTTCCTTTTCAATTTCCTCCAGGCTCTCCATTCGAAGAATTTTTTAAAGAATTTAATCAGCAGCAAGCCCCACAAAAAAGAAAATCAACTGCACTTGGATCTGGATTTGTTATTAGTGAGGATGGAGTAGTAATTACTAATAATCACGTTATTCAAGGAGCCGAAGGAATTTTAGTAAGGTTTACCGATGATAAAGAATATGAGGCAAAATTAGTTGGAACGGATCCAGTTAGTGACATTGCTGTATTAAAAATTAATTCTAAAGAAAAATTTAAACCGGTACCGCTTGGTGACTCTAGTAAAGCTAGAGTAGGAGATTGGGTGCTTGCCATTGGAAATCCATTTGGATTAGGTGGAACAGTAACTGCAGGAATTATCTCAGCAATTAATAGAGATATTAACATGGGAAGATACGATAATTTCATTCAAACAGATGCCTCGATTAACCAAGGAAACTCTGGAGGACCTTTGTTTAATTTACAAGGTGAAGTCGTTGGAATTAATACTGCAATTTTCTCACAATCTGGAGGATCAGTTGGGATTGGTTTTGCTATTCCTTCTAGTTTTGCAAAAAATGTAATTGAGCAACTTCAAAAATACGGAGAGACAAGAAGAGGGTGGCTTGGTGTTAGAATTCAAGTTGTGACTCAAGAGATTGCAGATAGTCTTGGGATGAAAGAGGCTATTGGCGCTTTAGTTGCTGATGTTAATGAAAATAGTCCAGCGCAAAAAGCTGGCCTTAAGGATGGTGATGTCATTATTGAATTTAACGGTATTAAAATTGATACCATGAGAAAGCTTCCCAAAGTAGTTGGTGAAGCACCCGTGGGCAGAGCTGCTAATATGAAAATTTGGAGAGATAAACAAATTGTGAGCAAGACAGTTGTTCTCGGTAGATTGGAAGAAACCGCTGAATTTAAACAAAAACAAGTACCAACTAAAATTGAAGATACTTCTTTAGATAGCCTTGGAATTAAAGTTAGAAATTTAACTGAAAAAGATATTGCTTCTAGAAAATTAAAGGACAAAAGTGGTGTGATCATTCAAGAAGTTGATGTCAATGGACCTCTATCAGATGTGGCGGTTAGTGCAGGAGACATTATCATCGCCTTACAAAATAAAAAAATAAAAGACGTAACAGATTTTGAACAAAGACTTAAAAAAGAAATCAAATCTGGATCAAAATCTTTATTATTAACAATTGTAGATTCTCAAAATAGAAGTAGATATGTTGGTGTGAAGATTAAGTAATCACATTCAGCATGTATGATAAAATAATTTTAATCTCCGGACCTACTGCATCAGGCAAATCTAAATTAGCAATCGATCTTGCAAAAAAATTTTCAGGTGAAATTATAAATGCAGATAGCATGCAAGTGTATAAAGAAATTAAAATATTATCTGCAAGACCAATTAAATTAGAAAAAATCAAACATCATTTTTTTGGTTTTATTAGTGCAAAACAAAACTTTTCTACTGGAGAGTGGTTACAATTAGTGGAAAAAAAAATTAGAGAAGTTCATGATAGAAAAAAAATTCCTATTATTGTTGGTGGCACAGGTCTTTATTTTAAAGCATTAATCAACGGAATGGCGAAAATTCCTGCCATATCAAAAAATATAAGAAACAAAACAATTCAGCTTCATAAAAAATTAGGAAATGAACTTTTTTATGAGAAATTAATTATACTTGATCCTAAATGTAAAAATATAATTCAACCAACAGATCCACAAAGAATGATCAGGGCCTATGAGGTTTTTGTTCATACAAAAAAATCTATTCAGGATTGGAAAAAAGAAACAAAATCAAAATTTAATAATAAACAATTTATTAAGATTTTACTTAGTCCTGAAAAAATAATTCTGCATAAAAAAATAGAAAAAAGATCAAAGCTGATGATTTCCACAAAGACTGAGCGAGAAGTGAAGCAGTTTTTGCAACTAAAAATCAATACGTTGTTACCAGCTAATTTTATTATAGGTATAAAAGAATTTAAGGACTATTTTGCAAAAATAATTACAAAGGAAAAATTAATAGAATTAATTATTATTCGAACAAAACAGTATGCAAAAAGACAATTTACGTGGCAAAGAGGTCAAATGAGTGACTGGAATCAGTTTTTCGATCAAGATTATCAAAAATTATTTAAAAAAGTTTCAAATTTACTATCTAAAACTTGACCCAATAAATTAGTTGGATAAATTGGCCACTCGGGAGATTTCTATGACTATGGAATTGACCGGCGCAGAAATAGTTTTTAAAGCTCTCGCCGATCATAAAGTTGAATATATTTTTGGTTATCCAGGAGGAGCAGTGCTTCCTCTGTACGATGAGCTATCGAAACAAGATAAAATTAAACACATTCTAGTTAGACATGAGCAGGGCGCGGGTCATGCCGCAGAGGGTTATGCAAGATCTTCAGGAAAACCTGGAGTTGTTTTGGTTACATCTGGACCTGGTGCAACCAATATGGTTACGGCATTAACTGATGCATACATGGATTCAATTCCTCTTGTATGTATTACGGGGCAAGTTCCAACTCATTTAATTGGAACAGATGCATTCCAGGAATGTGACACAACAGGTATTACTAGACCGTGCACAAAACATAATTGGTTAGTAAAAGATGTAAATAAGTTAGCTGAAACAATTCATAAAGCTTTTCGTATTGCAACTACTGGGCGACCAGGTCCTGTTTTAGTTGATATTCCAAAAGACATTCAATTTAAAAAAGGAATTTACAAAGGATTTGAGAATATTGAGATTGACACATATCAACCTAATATCAAAGGAGATCCAAATGAAATTGAAAAAGCAGTAGAGTTAATTGCTAATGCAAAAAAACCAATTTTTTATACTGGTGGCGGAGTTATTAACGCTGGAGAAAAAGCTTCTCAAGCTTTAAGAGATTTAGTGTCCCTTACAGGTTTTCCTATTACTTCAACTTTGCAAGGTTTGGGATGTTATCCAGGTGAGGACGATCAGTTTTTGGGAATGCTAGGAATGCATGGAACGTATGAAGCTAATAATGCAATGCACGATTGTGATTTAATGATTAATATTGGAGCGAGATTTGATGATCGTATCACAGGAATGGTTAATAAGTTTTCTCCAGGATCTAAAAAAATTCATATAGATATAGACCCTTCTTCAATCAACAAAGTCGTGAAAGTTGATGTGGGTATCGTTGGGGATGCTTGCAATGTCATGAATGACATGGCTGATAGTATTAAAAAAAAATATCCTGGTTTTAAAAATTCAAATAAAGAACAACTTAGTAAATGGTGGGAGCAAATTAATGTGTGGAGAGAAAAAAAATCTCTATCTTTTAGATCGAGCAAAACAACGATTATGCCACAATATGCAGTGCAACGATTATATGAACTGACTAAAAATCAAGATACTTTTATTACCACGGAAGTTGGACAGCACCAAATGTGGGCAGCTCAACATTATAAATTTAGCAAGCCTAATCGATGGATGACCTCGGGTGGATTAGGTACGATGGGTTATGGTTTGCCTGCCGCAATAGGAACGCAAATTGCAAATCCAGGAAAGTTAGTTGTGGATATTGCTGGCGAAGCTTCAATTTTGATGAATATTCAAGAATTATCAACTGCAGTTCAGTATCGTCTACCAGTAAAAATATTTATTTTAAATAATGAATATATGGGAATGGTCAGACAATGGCAGGAATTGCTGCATGAAAAAAATTATTCTGAAAGTTATTCAGAAGCATTACCTGATTTTGTCAAATTAGCTGAAGCATATGGAGCTGTTGGAATTAGAGCTAACAAGCCAGATGAGTTAGATGAAAAAATTAAAGAAATGATAAATGTTGATAAGCCAGTTATTTTTGATTGTGTTGTTGAAAAAGAGGAAAATTGTTTTCCAATGATTCCATCAGGAAAAGCTCATAATGAAATGATTTTAGGACCAGAAGATGAGGAAATTATTTCAGAGGAAGGAAAAGTATTAGTCTAATGCCAAAATCTGCCTATAGTTTAGATCCAATCGAAGAAAAAGTTGAACGAGTCATCATTGTTGCCTGGGTAGACAATGAAGCTGGAGTATTAGCAAGAGTTTCGGGATTATTTTCTGGTCGCGGATATAATATTGAAACATTGGCAGTTGCTAAAGTCGATGAAGAAAGAAATATATCTAGAATTACTATTTCAACTAATGGAACAAGGCCAGTTATTGAACAGATTAAAGCCCAGCTATTAAAACTAGTGCCAGTTCACAAAGTGTCTGATTATAAAATAGATGACACCTCTATTTTTAGAGAACTTGCGATGATTAAATTTGTTGGTTCTCAAGAACTACTTAAAAAAGCTGAGGAGATTTGTGTTGACTTTAAAGGTGAGTTTTTAGATAAAACCCCGGAGTCATTTATAGTGCAAGTAATCAATACACGAAGAGAAATTGATGAGTTTATCAAGAAAGTTAAACAATTTGGTTTAGCAAGTATTACCAGAACAGGACCACTGGCTATGAAAAAGGGACCACAAACTGTGAAAGACAATAAAGGAAAAATATTATGAAAATGTTTTATGAAAAAGATGCAGACGTAAATTTAATTAAATCAAAAAAAGTTGCTATCATTGGTTTTGGTAGTCAGGGCCATGCTCATGCGCTTAATTTAAAAGATAGTGGAGTGAGCGAAGTAGTTGTTGCATTACGAGAAGGATCGCCAAGTGTAAAAAAAGCAGAGCAAGCTGGTTTAAAAGTAATGAATATCTCTGATGCTGCTGAGTGGGCAGATGTTGTAATGATTTTAGCTCCTGACGAATTACAATCTGGTATTTATAAAAATCATATTGAGCAACGAATGAAACAAGGATCTAGTTTAGCATTTGCTCACGGTCTAAACATTCATTATGACTTAATTAAAGCTAGAGATGATTTAGATGTTTTTATGATTGCACCTAAAGGACCGGGTCATTTAGTAAGAACAGAATTTCAAAAAGGCGGTGGTGTACCTTGTTTGATGGCTGTTCACAAAGATAGTTCCGGAAAAGCAAGAGATTTAGCTTTGTCATATGCTTCTGCTATTGGTGGAGGAAAATCAGGAATTATTGAAACTACTTTTAAAGATGAATGTGAAACAGATTTATTTGGTGAACAAGTAGTTTTATGTGGTGGACTAGTAGAATTAATTAAAAAAGGTTTTGAAACGTTAGTAGAGGCAGGCTATCCCCCTGAAATGGCATATTTTGAGTGTTTGCATGAAGTTAAATTAATTGTTGATTTAATTTATGAGGGTGGAATTGCCAACATGAACTATTCTATTTCTAATACAGCGGAGTATGGAGAGTATGTGTCTGGAAAAAAAATAGTAGATGACAAAACAAAAGAGAGAATGAAAGAAGTGTTAAAAGATATTCAATCTGGAAAATTCACTAAAGACTGGATGAAAGAAAATGAAGCAGGTCAAAAAAACTTTCTTCAGATGAGAAAAGATCTTGCGGATCATCCCATCGAGCAGGTTGGAGAAAAACTAAGAGCCCTAATGCCTTGGATTTCTAAAAACAAGATTATTGATAAGAGTAAAAATTAAAAAAAACTCTTATTTTTCTTTCTTTTTTGTAAGATCGTAGTAAAAGCGAATACAATTTATACGTTAAAAGTAGATTTTTAACGTCAGCTTTACTAGATTAAGAGCATGAAGAAAAACCAAATTATTATTTTTGACACCACTCTTAGAGATGGAGAGCAATCTCCTGGTGCATCTATGAGTCTAGAAGAAAAAATTCAAATTGCAAAAGCATTTGAAGATTTGGGCGTAGACATATTAGAAGCTGGTTTTCCTGCTGCCTCCCAAGGTGATTTTGAAGCGGTTTCAGAAATTAGTAAAATTTTAACCAAAACAGTTCCTTGTGGATTAGCAAGAGCAGTAAAAAATGATCTAGATAGATGTTATGAGTCATTAAAGCACTCAAAGCATTTTAGAATTCATACTTTTATTTCTACTAGCGATCTACATATGAAATTTAAATTACAAAAAACAAGAGAAGAAGTTTTGGATTTAATTAAATTTAGTGTTGAATATGCAAAACAATTCACGAATGACGTAGAATGGTCGCCAGAGGATGCCACTAGAACAGATTCTGATTATTTGTGTAAAACAGTTGAACACGCAATTAAATGTGGTGCAACCACTATTAATATTCCTGATACTGTTGGTTATGCAACTCCGTCTGATTATGAAAGAATTATAAAAGATCTATTCAATAGAGTTCCAAATATAGATAAGGTAGTTGTGTCAACTCATACGCATAATGATTTAGGACTTGGTGTTGCCAATGCTTTAGCTGGAATATCTGCTGGAGCAAGACAAGTTGAGTGTACTATCAATGGAATTGGTGAACGAGCTGGAAACGCTGCTTTAGAAGAAATTGTGATGGCGATTAAAACAAGAAATGATTTAATGCCTTATGAAACAAATATTAATACAAAAAAAATTAGTGCTTGTTCTAAATTAGTGTCAAGCGTTACAGGTTTTCCTATTCAGTATAATAAAGCCATCGTTGGAAAAAATGCGTTTGCGCATGAATCAGGTATCCATCAAGATGGAATGTTAAAAAACAAACAAACTTATGAAATTATGACTCCTGAAAGTGTCGGAGTAGTAAAATCTTCATTGGTCATGGGAAAGCACTCTGGCAGACACGCATTTAAAGAAAAATTAGAAGCTTTAGGATATCCAAATTTTGATGAAAAAAAAATTGATGAATCGTTTAAAAAATTCAAAGATCTTGCTGATAAGAAAAAGCATGTTTTTGATGAGGATATCGTTGCATTAGTTGATGATGATTTAATGAAAGATAAAAATGTCATTCAACTGGTATCCTTAAATGTAGTTGCTGGTACTAAAGGACAGAAAGCTGAAATAGAGCTTGATATATATGGAAAAAAATCCAAAACTGAACAGTCTGGCGATGGTCCAGTGGATTCAATTTTTAAAGGTATTAAGGAGTTATTTCCTCATAATATTAACTTACAGCTATATCAAGTGCACGCTGTTACTGAAGGAACGGATGCGCAAGCAACTGTAAGCGTAAGAATAGAAGAGGATGGAAAAATTTCTGTAGGACAAGCAGCTGATACAGATACATTGGTAGCTTCTGCAAAAGCCTATATTAACGCTCTTAATAAATTAATTATAAAACGAAAACGAACAGCTCCTAGAGATGAATTCTCTGCTGCTGTTTAAAACTATAACAAAGAAAGAAAAAAAGAATGTTTAATAAAATAATGTCACTTTGGTCTCAGGATATGGCAATTGATTTAGGAACTGCCAATACACTTGTTTATGTTAAAGGAAAAGGAATTGTTCTTAACGAACCTTCGGTTGTTGCGATTATTAATGATAAAGGAAAAAATCAAGTTCTTGCGGTAGGTGAGGATGCAAAACAGATGTTAGGTAGAACACCTGGAAGCATTCAAGCAATCCGACCTTTAAGAGACGGTGTTATTGCAGATTTCGTTGTAACAGAAGAGATGATAAAACACTTTATTAAAAAAGTTCATAAGAGAAGTGCTTTTGCTAATCCAAGAATTATTATTTGTGTTCCTACAGGATCTACTCCAGTGGAAAGAAGAGCGATTCAAGAAGCTGCACATGCAGCAGGTGCAAGAAAAGTTCAGTTAATTGAAGAGCCAGTCGCTGCAGCAATTGGTGCAGGCTTACCTATTTCAGAACCTACAGGATCAATGATTGTTGACATTGGTGGAGGAACAACTGAAATTGCAGTCTTATCTTTAGGTGGAATTGTTTATTCTAAATCTTTACGTCTAGCTGGTGATGCACTGGACCAGGCTATCATTGCATTTATGCGTAAGAAATTTAATTTACTTATCGGAGAAAGTACTGCTGAAAAAATTAAAAAAGAAATTGGGTCGGCAATACCATCAAACACACAAAATACTTACATCATGAAAGGCCGAGATGTAAGAACAGGCGTGCCAAAAGAAGTGAAATTAACAGAAAAAGATACAGCTGAAGCACTAGCTCCCGTCATAGCCCAAATTGTTGCAGCTGTTAGAGAAGCTTTAGAAAATACACCGCCCGAGTTAGCTGCTGATTTAGTAGATATGGGAATGGTATTGGCAGGTGGAGGAGCTTATTTAAAAAACTTGGACAAGTTGATTGCAAGAGAAACAGGTTTACCAGTTTCTATCGCTGAGGACCCTCTTTCTTGTGTTGCTTTAGGTACCGGAAAAGCATTAGAGCAAGAAGGTATCTTTAATGCGATGCTCACAGAATATTAAGAAGGGTTGATGAAAGCAGAAAGGCCTGCGTCAGATAAAAATATTAGATTTTTATTGCTTGGCTTTATTTGTTTTGTTTTAACTTATTTAGATTATTCCAATTCAGCTTATATAAAAAAAACAAAGTCAGTAATTAATGATGGAGCTGCTTACGTTAGTTATTGGATTGTAAGACCATTTCAATTAATAACAGAAATTCCAACAGTTTATAATGAATTTAGTTTGTTACAAAAAAAATTTGAGAATCAAGAGGAGTTAAAAAACACAATATCTAAATTAGAATTAGAAAATAATTTTTTAAAAAAAGATTTACAAAAATATTTAAGTATACAAGAACAAGAAAAAAACTATTCGAGACCATCAATTATAGCAAAAGTATTATTTAATAGTAAAAATATATACGCAAATAATTTTCTTATTGATAAAGGTTCACTGGACGGAATAAAAGTAGGTAATCCTGTAATAAAGAACAATAATTTGTTAGGACAAATTTCTGAAGTTAATTTTAAAAGTTCCAGAGTTATTTTATTAAAAGATTTAAATAGTAGAATACCAGTTTTGATAGGAGAAAAGCTCTACACCGGAATTATGGTTGGAGATTTAAATGAAACCAGCGGTGTAAAATTAGAGTTTTTACCAAAAGAATATGAGTTTCAAGATCAAGATAAAATATACACTTCAGAAATAGAAAGTATTTTACCTAAAGGAATTTATATTGGTAAATTAATTAAACAAAATAATAATTATTTAGTCGAATTTAATTATAACTTTATTAACTTAGATTACGTTTCGGTATTAATCGAACAATAAATTTAAATGGCAAAAGTAAAAAAAAATTACAATGATCTATTAAGTGTATTAATCGTTTTAATTGTTACACTAGCTCCATCCATTTCATTAGAAGCTTTTGGTGATATTCAATTAAACAAATATTTTAATCTTGAATTTATTATTATTTATTTTTTCTCTTTTAATAGATTTAAATATTTTAGAGCAATCTCGTTATTTGTTTTGGGTATTATTGTAGACAGTCTGATTGGTAATTATTTAGGAATATCATCTATTGCTTTTTTGATACTTTATAAAATAGCCATTTATCAAAACACTATACAAGTCAGAAGTATTTTTATATCTGAGTGGATAGCTTTTGGTTTGGCTATTTTTGTAGTTTATGTAGTTGAATTAGTAATGTTCTATTTGACAGGTGTTAAAACTGATATTCAGGCTTTTGTGTTAAATTTTATTGGTTCTTTTTTGTCTTACCCAATATTTTGGATTATTTTAAAATATTCTTTTTTACGCTTAGAAAGGTTTAGTAATGACAAAGATGAATAAAGACAAATTGTTAAAAAACCTATTGTCTAATGTTGAACAGCTGAATTTTTCAAGAATTAAAGATTTAGATTTTGTTAGAAAAGATAAGCAATTACGCTACTTTGATGACAAGGAAATATCTATTATGATTATTGAATATTTCTTAGAGCAAAATAAAGCCAGCATTCAAAAACAATCTATAAAAGTTAAGAAAATTAATCGGATAACACTAAAAATTCATTCTTTGTTAAGTCATCAGCTTCATCAAGATTTGAAACATAAAGATTTCTTTAAAAAAGTTTTTATGTTTTTGTCTTTAGAAAAAAATTTTCCTACCATCTTGGATTATTTTTTTAGTATGAGTAGCAATATGTGGAGTGTAGCAGGCGATACATCCACTGATATTAATTATTATTCAAAGCGAGTAATTCTTTGTACGGTTTATTCCAAAATATTTATTAAACTTATTACTGTACATAATTATGACGCTTCAATGATAGAAGAGGATATTCATAATGAATTAAACAAAGTAAAAAAATTTAATGAGTTAAAATCTAAAATTTTATCGCCTGATATATTGTCCGTATTTAAAAAATTTAGTCCTTCGTCTAATAAAAAAGAAGG
>VTPD01000021.1 GCA_008638015.1 Pelagibacteraceae bacterium
ATGGGAGATACGATTCAAAGACCTGGAGGAGATGCGGCTGTTATTAGAGTTCATGGAACCAACAAAGCTTTAGCAGCAAGTGTCGATTGTACTCCGCGCTATTGTTTTGCTCATCCTCATACAGGTGGTATGCAGGCAGTATGTGAAACGTATAGAAATTTATCTGCTGTTGGAGCAGAACCAAGAGCAATTACAAATTGTTTAAATTTTGGAAATCCTGAAAAAAAAGAAATTATGGGTCAGTTTGTTGATGTTATTAAAGGCATGAAAGAAGCGTGCGAAGCTTTAGATTATCCTGTCATCTCTGGAAATGTCTCGCTTTATAACGAAACGAATGGAGTTGGTATTAAACCAACACCTACAATAGGTGGGGTTGGTTTGCTAAAGAATGCAAATCAAACCATGACTTATGATTTGAAGCATTCTGGAAACTTACTTTATGTAGTTGGAGAAAATAAGGGTCATATTTTTCAGAGTGCGTTATGTTATGATATTTTACATATCAAAAAAGGACCACCTCCTTCTATCAATCTTTCGGAAGAGAAAAAAAATAGTATTTTTATTAGAGATTTAATTAATAATTCATTAGTAACATCTGCGCACGATATATCGTCGGGCGGAATAGCATTGGCACTAGCTGAAATGTGTATTGCAGGAGACATGGGTGCAAAAATAAATACTAATTTATTAGATGAAGAAAGAATTAAATTTTTATTTGGTGAGGATCAATCCAGGTATTTAGTTGAAATAAATCAAAAAAATTTACAATCACTTATAGAGATGGCAAAAAACCAAGAAATTACATTAATGCAAATAGGTGTTACACAAAGTGATCATTTAGAGATTGATGAAATGAATATTTCGGTTAAAGAATTAGCAAAAATTAATAATAATTGGTTTACTAATTATAATTCAAAATAAATGACAATTAAACAAGAAGAAATAGAAAAATTACTGAAAGAGGGATTTCCTGATGCTGAAATTGAAATACAGGACCTTGCTGGAGACGACAATCATTTCGCAGCAAAAATAAGGTCTTCTAGTTTTAAGGGCAAAAATAGAGTTCAACAACATCAAATGGTTTACAGTGCCTTAAAAGGTAAAATGGGAAATGAATTACATGCGCTAGCATTAACAACAGAGGAGAAATAATGGACATTCAAGAAAAAATTAAAGAAGTAATTAGCAATCATGAAATAGTTTTATTCATGAAAGGAACACCAGATATGCCCCAGTGTGGATTTTCTATGGCAGTTGCTAATATGCTAAAATTATTAGAAGTAAAATTCGATAGCATTGACGTTTTATCAAGTGAAGAAATTAGAAATGGAATTAAAATTTTTAGCAACTGGCCAACTATTCCTCAGTTATATATCAAAGGAGAATTTATTGGCGGATGCGATATCGTGAAAGAAATGTTTGAAAAAAAAGAATTACAAAAATTATTGGACGATAAAAAAATTAATTATAAAAAATAATTATCTAGAATAATATTCAACGACTAGATTTGGTTCCATAATTGCTGGATAAGGAATTTCATCCATTTTTGGTACTCGTGAAAATTTAGCTGTCATTTGCTTGTGATCTGCAACGATATATTCAGGAACTTCTCTCTCTTTATTCGCAACTGCACTTAAAATTTTTGCCATTTGTTTTGATGACTCTTTAACTTCTACTTCATCATTTTCTTTAACCATATAACTAGAAATATTAACTTTTTTTCCATTCACTTTAATATGACCATGATTAATAATTTGTCTTGCTTCAAACACTGTTTGAGCAAATTTAGCTCTATACACAACTGCGTCTAGTCGAGATTCTAAAATACCAACTAAGTTTTCTCCTGTATTTCCTCTCACTCTATTTGCTTCTTTAAAAACGTTTCTAAATTGTCTTTCGTTTAAATTTCCGTAATAATTTTTTAATTTCTGCTTAGCTTGTAATTGAATTTTGTAATCTGATGGTTTTCCTTTTGCTTTCGATTGACCATGTTGACCTGGTCCAAAGGCTCTCTTGTTAAACGGACTCTTGGGTCTGCCCCAAAGATTGCAACCCAATCTTCTGTCTGCTTTATGTTTTGCCTGTATACGTTTTGTCATTATTTAAGAATGAGCACTTATAAACAACATCGATTTTTTGTCAATAAACCTTTAAAATCAATACTTCCGAAAGGAGCTAAAAATACCCATTAAAGTGCGAAGTTCTCTTGTTGTTAGTGGCTGTTTAGCAAATATATTTTTGATACTCTTAATCATAAAGGTTTTTTTCTCTTTTGGTCTAAAAAAACCAGTTTTTTCCAAATTTCCTATTAAAAAATCATAAAACTTAAATAAGTCTTTTTGGCTAGCAATTTCACTTTTATCGGTATTTTCATACTTAATTTTTTTTAAGCTAGATACATAAAGGCTATAAGCAACTACGGAAACAGCATGAGATAAATTAAGAGATTCGTATTTTGGATTAGAGGGTATTTTTAATAAATAATTGGCACTTATTAAATCTTCATTACTTAGACCGGAGTTTTCAGGACCAAATAAAATAGCAATTTTTTTTTTACTTTTTTTGATTACAGTAATTGCCTCTTCTAAACTAAATATTTTTTTATTGATATTTCTTATTCTTGCCGATGTTGCAAAAACAATGTCATATTTCTTAAGGGCTTGTTCTGTATTATCAAAAACTTTTGTATTGTGAATGATGTCAATAGCCTTGACTGATGTATACATTGCTTTTCGGTTAGGCCATTTTTCTTTTGGTGAAACAATGGATAAATTAGATAAGCCAAAATTTTTCATCACTCTAGCTGTTGCTCCAATATTTTCACCGATTTGGGGCTTTACTAAAATAATAGAAATATTTTTTAAGTTCATTAATTATTTTTATGAACTTTTTCTTTATATATTTTATAATCAATACTATCGATAAGAGCTTTAAATGAAGCCTCGATAATGTTTGTGGATACGCCAATGGTAAACCAACTCTTGTTTGATTTGTCAGTGCTTTCAATTGAAACTCTCGTCACTGCATTGGTCCCGGTATTTAAAATTCTAACTTTGTAGTCTAAAAGTTTTAAATCTTTTAATATCTCTGAATACTTTCCTGTACGATCTAAATTACTTCTTATAGCTTGATCCAATGCATTGACAGGACCGTTTCCACTTCCTTCACATTCTATTTCTTTATCATCAACAATCAATGTTGCTTTGGCAATGGAATTTATATTATTATCTTTATTGCTTTGCTTAACTACATTCACTTCGTAAGATTTAATTGTTATATAATTTGGAACTTCACCCAGTATTCTTCTCGTCAATAATTCAAAAGATGCGTCTGCTCCATCGTAAGAGTACCCTGCAAATTCTCGATCCTTGACCTCATCTAAAATTTTTTGGATTTTAGGATTGTTCGCATCAACTTTTAAACCTAGCTTTTCTAATCTTGAAATAATATTTGATCGACCTGCCTGATCTGAAACAATGATATTTCTTGAGTTTCCTACCAATTCTGGCTGAATATGTTCATAAGTCTTTGGATCTTTTTGGACAGCAGAAACATGCAGTCCGCCTTTATGAGAAAATGCAGATGCACCCACATAAGGCGCTCTATTATTAGGTTTTCTATTTAAAATTTCATCCAATAATCTTGAACAATTAGTCAAACCTAAAGCCTTTTCCTCATTGACGCCAATAGTAAACTTATCTTTAAAGCTATGTTTAAATAAAAGAGTTGGAATAATAGAAACTAAATTCGCATTGCCACATCTTTCACCTAATCCATTTAGAGTTCCTTGTACCTGTCTTGCTCCAGCCAAAATTGCAGCTAAAGAGTTGGCTACAGCATTTTCAGTATCATTATGCGCATGAATGCCGATATTACTTCCTGGAATTTGTTTACAAACATCTAAAACTATCTCCGATACTTCATTTGGCAAAGTTCCACCATTGGTGTCGCATAATACTATCCATCTAGCTCCAGCATTATAGGCTGTTTTGATACAATCTAATGCATAAGATTTATTATTCTTATAACCATCAAAAAAATGCTCTGCATCAAACATGTATTCTCTATTATGTTTGACAAAATGTTCGGTGGTTTCTTTAATATTTTCTAAATTTTCTTCATTGCTAATATTAAGAGCTATTTTTACATGATAGTCCCAAGTTTTACCTACAATGCATACCGAACTCGTATTTGCGTTAATCAAAGAAGCAAGCCCAGGATCATTTTCAGCACTACGTCCAGTTTTCTTGGTCATACCAAACGCTACTAGTTTAGAGTGATTCATTTTTGGCGGTGTATTGAAAAAACTAGTATCAAGTGGATTAGCTCCAGGCCACCCACCCTCAATATAATCTAATCCTAGATTTGATAGAGCTAAGGCAATTTTATTTTTATCATCTATACTAAAATCAACACCCTGTGTTTGCGATCCATCTCTCAATGTAGTGTCAAATAAATAAATATTTTCTTTCATCAATTATTTATATTTCCAGTTCGTTTTTCCATCCTTGTCTTCAATGGCAATACCTTTGCTATTAAGCAACTCTCTAATCTGATCAGACTTTGCAAAATTTTTTTGTTCTCGGGCAATATTTCGTTCATGTAAAAGATTTTTAATTTCATTTTCATCAATTAATTTAGAAATAGTACTACTGCTCCAGGTTTCTAAATCTTTATTAAATAATCCAATAAGTTTACAAGATGAGGACAATTGCATTGCTGATTGTCTATCTCCTTTCGAAGCTTTATCATACAGGGAGTGTAAATTGCTAATATACAATGGTGTGTTTAAATCATCTAAAAGTGGATTTAAATTTTCCTCATTAATTTCTATCGTTTCCTGCGAATAAAACTCATACCACTTTCCTAGTATTTTTTTTGCATCTTCCAAAATTTTATCGTTCCAATCAAAAGGCTGCCTATAATGAGTACTTAACATTGCAAGACGTAAAACCTGTCCGTCATACTTAGATTTCAGCTCATCGATCGTAATAAAATTACCTAAAGATTTTGACATTTTTTGTTTATTTACAGTAACATAACCATTGTGCATCCAATATTTGGCAAAAGAATCTGTACTATTGGCGCAATTCGATTGAGCAATTTCATTTTCATGATGCGGAAAAATGAGATCTAATCCTCCACCATGAATATCAAACTCTTTACCTAAATATTTTTCTGACATTGCAGAACACTCAAGATGCCAGCCTGGCCTTCCTTTGCCCCAAGGTGAATTCCATCCTGGTTCTTGATCCGTAGAAGGTTTCCATAAAACAAAATCTACTGGATTTTTTTTTATTTCTGAAATTTCAACTCTTGATCCAGCGACTAGTTCATCGATTTTTTTATTAGATAACTTTCCATAATCTTCATACTTCATCACATCAAAATAAACATGTCCACTTTCTACATAGGCATAATTTAATTCGATAAGTTTTTTGGTTAATTCAATCATTTCACTTATATGCTCTGTTGCTTTTGGTTCAACATTAGGATTTAAGCATCCAAGATAAAGACAGTCATCATGGAAATACTTAGTGACTATTTTGGTTAGTTGACCAATTTCAATATTCTGCTTTTGAGAAGTCTCTATAATTTTATCATCAATATCAGTAATGTTTCTAACGTAAGTAACATTTTCTGATTTATATAATTTTTGTAAAATTCTAAATAATAAATCAAATACTATTAATGGTCTTGCATTTCCTACATGTGGATGGTCATAAACAGTAGGTCCGCAAACGTACATCCTAATATCATTTTCAAATTTAGGTTTAAAAACTTCTTTTTGTCTTGAAAGAGTATTGTATAAAAAAAATTTATTCATCAAATTTACAAACTGGAATTTCTTTCATTTTATGCAAATTAGCTTCTCTAATTTTTAAATATTTCTTATGATTAGGAGAATTGGTGTCTAGCATTGCCTCTTCTAATTCTTGATAACTCATTCCTAATTGTTGCTCATCATTTCTTCCATCTGACCACAATCCATCCGTAGGTGCAGCATTGATGATAAGTGGATTAATTTCTAAATATTTTCCCATTTCCCAAACTTGAGTTTTCAAGCAATCAGCTATGGGGGAAATATCAACTCCACCATCTCCATACTTGGTATAAAAACCTACACCAAAATCTTCTACCTTGTTTCCTGTTCCAACTACTATTCCATTGTTAGATCCTGCGATTTGATAAAGCGTTGTCATCCTTAATCTTGCTCTACTATTCGCAAAAGCATGTTCGCTATTATGAGATCCACTAGCTTTTTCAAAAGCATCAAAGACGCCATCTAAATTAATATTAATGACATTCACATTTGCAAAACTTTTTTGCAGCCAATCACAATGAGCTTTGCTTAAGTCGTCCTGCTCTTTAATTTGTTTGATGGGCATTGAAAGAGCAAAAGTTTTCATACCTGTAGTTGCGCATATCGTGCTAACTACGGCAGAATCAATTCCTCCTGACACGCCAACCACCAAACTACTTGGTTTTTTTGGCATTTTAGAACAATAATCTAAAATCCAACCTGTAATAAATAAAACTCGCTCTTTAGGGCTCATACTAATTTTTAACTTATAAATGAAAAAAAATCTAAGAGAATTATGACGCTTGCTTAATTTTGCTCTTAGCAAAATTAGAATTTTTTTTAATTTCCTCAGAAATTAAAAAAGCCAATTCTAAAGCTTGGTTTGCATTTAGTCTTGGATCGCAATGAGTATGATATCTACTCGATAAATCTTTATCAGTGATATTTTGAGCACCACCAATACATTCAGTTACATTTTGACCAGTCATTTCTATATGTAAACCACCCGCAAAAGTTCCTTCAGAATCATGGACTTGAAAGAATTTTTTTGTTTCAGTAATAATATTTTCAAAAGGTCTTGTTTTGTAGCCTGTTGATGCTTTCACGGTATTGCCGTGCATAGGATCACATGACCAAATAACATTTCTTCCAGCTTTTTTAACTGTTCTGATTAATGAAGGTAGATGTTTTTCAACTTTCTCATGACCAAATCTTGCAATCAAAGTTATTTTTCCAGCTTCATTTTCTGGATTTAATACTTCTGTTAATTTAACAATTTCCTCTGGATCAGATGTCGGTCCACATTTAACTCCTAATGGATTTTTAATTCCACGACAAAATTCTACGTGTCCACCATCTAGTTGTCTGGTTCTGTCTCCTATCCATAAGAAATGAGCAGAAGTATCATGATACTCACCTGTAGTAGAGTCAACTCTAGTCATAGCTTCTTCTACTGGAAGCAACAAGGCTTCATGACTTGTATAAAAATTTACTGTTCTAAGTCTTCTATTATTTTCAGATGTAATTCCACATGCATTCATAAATGCAATCGCATCTGTAACTTTTTGTTCAACTTGTTTATATTTTTCTTTTGCATTCTCTTTCACAAATGACATGTTCCACAAATGAACCTTGTTAAGGTCTGCAAAACCTCCTTGAGAAAAAGCTCTTAATAAATTTAAAGTAGAAGCAGATTGAGAGTAAGCTTTTAATAATCTTTCAGGATCAGGTCTTCTGCTCTCTGCATCAAAGTTCATAGAATTAATATTATCACCAAGGTAGCTTGGTAATTCAACACCATCTATTATTTCTGTTGGTGAGCTTCTAGGTTTTGAAAATTGTCCAGCAATTCTTCCTAACTTTACCACTGGCAAACCAGATGAAACAGTAAGCACTAATGACATTTGTAAAAGTAACTTAAAAAAATCACGAATATTGTTTGGATGAAACTCAGCAAAACTTTCAGCGCAATCACCACCTTGTAATAAAAATGCTTTACCTTCACACACTTTTGCTAAATGTTCTTTTAACGAGCGAGATTCTCCTGCAAAAACCAAAGGTGGAAAATTAGATAGTTCCTTTAGGACATTATTCAACTTATCCTGATCTGCATATTCTGGAATATGTTTTGCAGGTTTATTTCTCCAGCTATTTGGTTTCCAATTAGTCATACAACTTGCAGTATATAAACATTGTTGACTCGCTCAACAAGTACTTTTATTCGACTGTTACAGATTTTGCTAAATTTCTTGGTTTGTCAATATCATAACCCTTGTATTTAGCAGCGTGTAAAGCCAACATTTGTAAGGGCAATGTTATTAAAAAAGGCAAAAGTTCATCACTGCAATTTTCTACTAAAATTTTTTTCCATAGATTATCACTTGAAATTTCTTCTTTTCCTTTATTGCTGATTAATAAAACTTTTGCTCCTCTGGCAATCACTTCCTGCATATTAGACAATGTTTTATCATAATGCTTGTCTCGTGGAGCAAGTATAACAACTGGCATTCCATCTTCAATTAAAGCGAGCGGTCCATGCTTCATCTCACCAGCAGGATATCCCTCTGCATGAACGTAACATAACTCTTTCAATTTCAAAGCACCTTCCATAGCTATTGGATAAGACAAACCTCTTCCCAAAAACATTGAACCTTTTGAATCTGCAAAAGTTTTTGCAATTATCTGAACATCAGCCTCAACGCTCATTGTTTTTTTAATTAATTCAGGTAATTTTTTTAATAATTTAATTTTACTCTTATAATCATTTTTTTTTAATTTTTTTTGTAAAAAACCAATTTGTAAAGCAAAAATATAAAGTACTAACATTTGTCCAAGAAATGCTTTGGTTGAAGCAACTCCAATTTCTGATCCGCAATGAATAGGTAAAACAAAATTTGAAGATCTTGCAATAGAACTTTCTACTACATTGACAACACCCAATGTTTTCATTTTATTTTTTTTACAAAGTTCTAAAGCTGCAAAAGTATCTGCTGTCTCACCAGACTGAGAAACAAATATATATAAATTATCTTTTTTAAAATTATTTTTTTTATATCTAAATTCAGAAGCAATTTCAGTGACTACATCTATGTCAGTTAAATTTTCTATCCAATTTTTAGCCATCATGCAGGCATGATAGGCTGTACCACATCCAATTAAACAAATAGACTTAACCTCTTTTAAGTTCCAAGGAAGGTTGTAAATGTTAATTTCATCTCTCAATGTATCAACATATTCATTAATGCAGGCTTTTACAGTTTGCGGTTGTTCAAATATTTCTTTTTGCATAAAGGTCTGGAAATCACCTTTTTGATACTCTTCATTTTTGTCTGATAATTCTAAAATTTTCTTATTAATTTTTTTTCCATTACTATTGTAAAAATCAACCTGATCTTTTTTTACAATGCAAATATCACCATCCTCTAGGTAAGAAACTCTGTTGGTCATTGCTTTTAAAGCGTAAGAGTCCGAACCTAAATAATTCTCATTATGTCCGTAGCCAACTGCTAAAGGAGATCCTCTTCTTGCTCCAATAATAATATCAGGATGATTCTTAATAAGAATACCAAGCGCATAGCTACCATGAAGCTTGGCTAATGTTTTTTGAATTGCAGCGACTAATTTATTTTTTTTCAAGAATTCTGATAATAAATGAGTAATAACTTCTGTATCCGTCTGAGACTTGAATATATAGCCTCTTTTTTCCAGATATTTTTTTAATAGTGTTGAATTTTCAATAATACCATTATGTACTACGGACACATTTTCAGACGAATGTGGATGAGCATTAACTTCATTTGGCACTCCATGCGTTGCCCACCTAACATGCCCAATTCCAATAATTCCCTCTATAGATTTTTTAGAGCAAATTTTTTCTAATTTGGTAACTCGCCCTTCACATTTTACTTCATCAATAAAATTCTTAGCTAAGGTAGCAATGCCTGCAGAATCATAACCTCGATATTCAAGTTTTTTTAACGAACTAATAATATTAGTTATCACAGGTTTATTGCTGGTAATTCCGATAATTCCACACATTATTTTTTCTTAATTTTTTTGGATAATCTAATTTCTTTTTGTTCTGCTCTTGTTAGGGCAAGCTTGTTATCATTTACATTTTTAGTAATAACAGAACCTGCTCCAATTATAGAATTTTTTCCAATTGTCACAGGTGCAACAAGTGAAGTATTAGATCCTATAAAAGAATTTTTCTTAATTTTTGTTTTACTTTTTTTTACTCCATCATAATTGCAAGTTATTGTTCCTGCTCCAATATTAACTCTTTCGCCTACATCAGCATCACCGACATAAGAAAGGTGATTAACTTTTGAAAATTTATCTATTTTTGAATTTTTAATTTCAACAAAATTTCCAACTTTGCTGTTATCATTTAAAATAGTGCCAGGTCTTATTCTTGCATAAGGACCAATAGATACTTTGTTTTTAATAACTGCATTCTCTATATGAGAAAAAGACTGAATATGAACTTGATTACCAATAACAACCTTTGCTCCTATTACTACATAAGGGTCGATAGTTACATTTTTTCCAAATTTTGTATCTTTTGATAAAAAAACAGTTTCGGGTGACTTCATATGAACACCGTGCTTTAACGCTTTATCTCTTAGGGAGTCTTGTAAAATTTTTTCTGCAACACTTAATTCTTTCATATCATTAACACCCAATGCGGAATTAGAATTTTTTGCAACTATAAGCTTAGTCAAATGATTATACTTTTTTGATATTTTTACAATATCAGTAAGGTAAAACTCTTTTTTTTTATTATTATTTTTTATATCAAAGATATAACTCAATACTTTTGAACTTAAGCCCATAATTCCTGAATTGCAAATTTCTATTTTTTTTTGCTCTTCTGTTGCATCTTTATACTCTACAATAGATTCTACTTGATTATTTTTTTCAACGATTACTCCATAAGAAGAATTATTTTTCTGCTCAAATCCTAAAAGACAAATATGATTATTTTTTAAATGCAATACTACTTTTTTTAAATCTTGTTCATCGATTAATGGATTGTCACCATACAGCACTAATACATTATTTTTTTTAGTATTATTTTTTTTTGTAAAAATTTGTACAGCATGACCCGTGCCTAATTGTGGTTCTTGGATAATAAAATTAATTTTTGGATATTTTTTTTCTAAAAACTTTAAGCCTTTATGAATTAACATTGTAATTTTTTTTGGCTTTAAACTTAATGACTTTGCTACAACGTGCTCAATCATTGGAATACCAAGAAGTGGCTGAAGTACTTTTGGCGTATCAGAATTCATTCTCGTGCCCTTGCCAGCTGCAAGAATTAAAATTTCAAGATTATTTGCCATTTGCTGATGCTTCATATAATAATGAAAAAAAGATCTTAACTCACAAATTGTTGCCTACTAAAACTCTTTAAAAATATGGATAAAGCTATTCTTTTTGATTTGGATGGAACTTTAGTTGAAACAGCTCCAGATTTAATGGAAGCACATAATTATGTTATGCGCAAATATGGTTATGAGGAAAAACCATTTGAGGCAGTGAGGTATCTTGCTGGAAGAGGAGCGGCTCAAATGCTGGTACGGTCGATTGACAGTCAAGGTAGATTAACAAATCAAAATAACAAAATTAATGAGGAGACTCATAAAAAAATGACTTCTGATTTCATTGATTACTATGCAGAAAATATTTCAAAAACTTCGGTTATTAATCAAGGTGTTGTTGAGTACTTAGAATGGTGTAAAGAAAAAAAAATTCATCTTGCCGTTTGCACGAACAAAATGGAACATTTAACTATTAAATTATTAAAAGAAATTAAACTTTATGATTATTTTGATTTTATAGCAGGAGCAGATACTTTTAATTATCGAAAGCCAAATCCACAACACATCACATCTATACTTGAAATTTTAAATATTCCCATTGAGCAATCGATTATGATTGGTGACAGTGAAACTGATGCTGAGGCAGCAAAAGCTGCTAAGGTTAAATTTATTCTAGTTGAAGGTGGTTATACTGAAAAGAAATACGAAGAAATTCATCATGATTATTTAGTAAAAACATTCAATGAAATAGCTCCAATTTCAAGTAAAATTCTTAATATTCAATAAAGTTTTTGGGAATTGCAAAAAAAACATTTATAAGACTTTGAAATATGCACTTTGTAAAAAAACAAGCTTCTGAAAAAAGACAACATTTTGCCGATCAGCTAAAAACAGGAAAATTACTAAGATTTCCTGGAGCCTACAATCCTTTAGTAGCAAAATTAATTGAAGAAATCGGTTACGATGGAGTTTATGTTTCTGGTGGAGTGATGGCCAATGATTTAGGCATGCCAGACATTGGACTAACTACTTTGCATGACGTTGCAAATCGATCTCATCAAATTGCTAGAGTTACTAATCTTCCAACTATTATAGATATTGATACCGGTTTTGGTGAAGCTATGAATGTTGCAAGAACAATAGAAACTATTGAAACATTAGGAATATCAGGTTGTCATATTGAAGATCAAACTAATCCAAAACGATGCGGTCATTTAGATAACAAAGAACTTGTTTCTATTTCTGAAATGACAAAAAAAATTAAAGCAGCAGCGGATGCTAGAAAAGATAAAAATTTTCTTATCATTGCAAGAACAGATGCTAATGCAGTTGAGGGTTTAGATAAAACAATAGCCAGAGCAAAGGCGTATATCGATGCAGGTGCAGATATGATTTTTCCCGAAGCACTTAAAGATGAGACAGAATTTGAAAAAATGAGAAAATCTATCAAGGCATATTTATTGGCTAATATGACGGAATTTGGAAAATCAAAATTATTAACAAAAAAAGAATTAGAAAATCTTGGATATAATTTAGTTATTTATCCTGTAACAACTCAACGATTAGCTCTTAAAAATGTTGAAGATGGATTAAAACAAATTTTCGAAGAAGGTCATCAAAATAATGTAATTGAAAAAATGCAGACTAGAAAAAGATTATATGAGCTAGTTGATTATGAAAAATATGGTGCTTTCGACCAATCTGTCTTTAATTTCGGAACCAAGGGACATGAATAGTGAGCGATGAAGTAAAAAAAGGTCTTGTCGGTGTTATTTCAGATGAAACAAAAGTTTCAGAAGTTATGCCAGAAATTAATTCTCTTACGTATAGAGGTTACGCTGTTCAAGATTTAGCAAAAAATTGTAAATTTGAAGAAGTTGCGTACTTAATTTTAAATGGCGAACTTCCAAATGATAATCAGTTAAAAGAATTTGAATCCGAAGAAAGAAAAAACAGGCCTATTTCACAAACGTTAAAAGCAATCATAAAAAATTACCCAAAAAACTCCCATCCGATGGATACTACCAGAACCTCAATAAGCCATATGGGATTAGAAGACCCGGATACTGCAGATAATTCAAAAGAAGCAAATATGCGAAAAGCAATAAGATTATTTGCTCAAATCTCTACTGCAGTTGCTGCAGATTTTAGGTCGAGAAAAGGCCAAGAAATAATTGACCCAGATCTAAATTTAGGATTTTGCGAAAATTTTTTTCATATGTGTTTTGGAAAAGTTCCAAGTCCAGAAGTTGTAAAAGCCTTTGACGTATCCATGACTTTATATGCAGAGCATAGTTTTAATGCCTCTACATTCACCTCAAGAGTAATTGCTAGCAGTTTATCTGATATGCACGGAGCTGTTACGGGTGCTATTGCAAGTCTAAAAGGTCCATTGCACGGAGGAGCAAACGAAGCGGTCGCTCACATGCTAAAAGAAGTTGGATCACCTGATAAAGCTGAAGCATTCATACTAAACAAAATTAAAAATAAAGACCTCATCATGGGATTTGGCCACAGAGTATATCGAAATGGCGACTCTCGCGTACCTACTATGACAGAATACTATTACAAAACAGCAGCCTACTATAAAAATACTGAATTACCTGAAATTTCAAAAATTTTAGAAGCAACGATGCTTCGTGAAAAAAATATCAAACCGAATTTAGATTTTCCAGCAGGTCCTACTTATTATCTCATGGGTTTTGATATTGATTTCTTTACTCCAATATTTATTGTTTCACGAATAACTGGCTGGACCGCACATATAATGGAACAATTTGAAAATAACAAATTGATTAGACCA
>VTPD01000022.1 GCA_008638015.1 Pelagibacteraceae bacterium
GCTGGTGGAGGAAGATATTTTTTAGATTTAGCTTTTGCTATGGTTGGAAAAATGCGTGGAGGACCTGCAAAAGCTGCCATTCTTGGATCGGGTTTAACAGGTTTGATATCAGGATCTTCGATTGCAAATACAGTTACTACAGGAACATTTACCATTCCTATCATGAAGCAGTCTGGATTTTCCAAAGAAAAGGCTGGTGCCATAGAAGTGTCTGCATCAGTGAATGGACAAATTATGCCACCTGTAATGGGTGCGGCTGCTTTCGTTATGGCAAGCTTTATAGGGGTTACTTATTACGAAATTGTTAAGCATGCCTTTTTACCAGCTATTATTTCTTACATTGCTTTATTTTACATCTCTCACTTAGAAGCACTTAAATTAAATCTTAGAGGTATGGAAGATTCAGAAATACCTAATCTGAAAAAAACATTTCTTGCAGGTCTACATTTTTTAATTCCAATTATTATTTTAATTTATTTATTAGTGTTTTTACGCTTCACAGCTTCTTACTCCATTTTTTATGCGACGATTGCTTTAATTGTTGTCAATTTGATTCAAAAAATAATTAAAGAAGATAATTATATTGTAGCTCTTAAAATTTGGTTCAATCAAACTATTGTTGGATTTGAAAAAGGTGCTTTGAATATGGCTGGAGTTGGAATTGCGATTGCAACAGCAGGAATTATTGTTGGTGCTGTTGGCTCCACAGGCTTAAGCACTAATCTAATCATCGTTATTGAGTCGATTGCAAAAGATAATATTATTATTTTATTATTTCTAACAATTATTCTTTGTTTGTTATTAGGAATGGGTCTTCCAACAACAGCAAACTACGTGGTTGTTGCATCTCTTATGACATCTGTTTTGGTTGAGGTTGGAGCTGCTTCTGGATTTATTTTTCCACTAATTGCGGTTCATTTATTTGTGTTTTACTTTGGTTTAATGGCAGATGTTACGCCTCCTGTTGGTTTGGCATCTTATGCAGCCGCAGCAATTTCAGGTGGTGATCCATTACGCACAGGAATGCAAGCTTTTTGGTATAGTTTGCGTACTGCAATCTTACCGATTGTATTTTTATTTAATCACGAACTTCTTCTGATTGGTATAGAAAATACTTGGCATGCCTTACTTGTGATAGCAACTTCATTAACTGGTATTTTAGTTTTCACTGCAGCTACGCAAGGTTGGTTTTTTAATAAACTGAAGTGGTATGAAATAATTATATTTTTAATCATATCTATTTCTCTACTAACCCCAGAATTTATTTTAAATAGATTTTATCCAAAGTATAATTTTGAAGACGTAAATAATATTCAACAGATCAAATTAGATCCTAATAAAGAAACACGCTTCAAAGTTACAAGAATGAGTGATTATGGAGAAAGATATAAATTATTTGTAATTAAGGAAAAAACTTTTGAAAAAGAATTTACCTTACAAGATTATGGAATAACTCTTACTAAGGAAAAAAATAAAACGATTGTGGATACTCTAAAATGGAATGGCCAAGCAAAAAAAGATGGTTTTCAAATGGGGGATATCATTAGTGAATTTAAAATTGAGAACGCAAACAGGCCAGACAAAGATATAGTTTATCCTTTTGGATTAATGCTACTTTTGATTTTCGGTTATTTCAATTATAGAAGAAACGAATAAGACTTATTTATACTTATCTTCAAGCTCGTAATATTCGTTAAATCCGACAACATCTCTCAGTTCTTCAAAGCTAGATACATTCGTGTTGTATTTTCTGTTTTTAATATTTAACAAACTTTCTTTCATTGTTTTTACTGTGGCACTCATTAAACTAAGTGGCAACACAGCAATTTTAAATCCTATTTCTTCTAATTCATCAATAGCTAACAATGGTGTTTCCCCATCTTCAATTAAATTAATCATATGATAACCTGGAACTTCTTTGATAACTGTTTTCATATCTTCTTTAGATTTAATTGCTTCAACAAAAAGTAAATCTGCTCCAAGCTCTTTATATGCTTGCATTCGTTTGATTGCATCGGACAAACCTCTTGTGGCAATTGCATCTGTTCGCGCCATAACTAAAATATCTTTTTCACCATTTATTATACTTGCATCAGCTGCAGCTTTAATTCTTGATTTAGCTTCGTCTAATTCCACCACATCTTTTCCTTTAGTGTGTCCACATTTCTTTGGCCATTTTTGATCTTCAATCATAATTGCAGCAGCTCCTGCATCTGCATAACCTCGAACGGTTCTATAAATATTTCCAGCATTACCCCAACCTGTATCTCCATCAAATAAAATCGGTATCGTTGTGATGTTGCAGATATTTCTTACCTGGTTTTGCATTTCTGTATAAGAAATTAAACCTGTGTCTGGCATTCCTAGCTGAGTGGACGATACACAAAAACCTGACATAAAACCTGCTTTTATGCCTGATTTTTCTATCATTTTTGCCGATAAAGCATCATAGCAACCTGGCAAGGTAACTAGTTTTTCTGAATCTAATAAATCCTTTAATTGCTTAGATCTTTTTTTGGAATTGAGAGAATTAAATAATGTCATAATTTAAATGGTATATATAACGCAATTGCTGGAAATAAATAAACTAAAAAAACTGCAAATAACATTATAATTACAAAAGGAACCACCCCTTTTGCTATTTCTATCATTTTAGCTTTTCCAATAGCCTGCAAAACATAAATATTTAGACCAACCGGAGGTGTGATTAAGGCACACTCAATCATTAAGGTAAAAATAATTCCAAACCAAATGAGATCAATATTCATGGCAGCAATCGATACTGCAAAAATAGGCATCATAATTAAAATTAATGATAACGTTTCCATGATTAGTCCGAGCACAAGCAATGTTACACAAACTACAAAAACAAAAAGACTTTGTTCATTAATGTTGCTCACAATCAAAGTGGATAAATCTTGAGGTATTCTATAAAGAGAAATAGCTTTTCCAAAAATTTTGGCACCAGCTATAATTAAAAAAATAGTAACGGTTGTTTTCATAGTTTCCAATCCAGCTTCTATGAAACCAATAAAATCAATTCTTTTTTTAGCCACAACATAAATCAGCGAAACCAAAAAACCTATTCCTCCAGCTTCGGTGGGGGTATAAATACCTGCGTAAATTCCTCCCAGCATCACGAAAGCCATTAATAAAATAGGTAGGCCTTTTTTTGTATGATGAATTTTTTCTTCCCATGTAGATTTGACCCCGGTGACTTCCCTATTAAAAAACATCACATAAAAAATGGAAAAAATAATAAAAAGTAAAGCAAGCATAATTCCTGGACCAATACCTGCAAGAAACATCGTTAACACTGATTCTTCCACTACAAAGGCATAAACAATCATAGGAATAGATGGTGGTATTAATATTCCTAAAGTTCCACCTGCAGCTAAAATTCCTAATGTAAAATTCCGGTGATAACCTCGTTTAATCATAGCAGGAAAGGCAACGGTTGAAATAGTTGCTGCGGTTGCTACCGATGAACCTGACATCGCAGCAAAAATACTGCATGAAATAATAGTGGCTATCGCAAGACCACCTGGAAAATTTCCTACCCACGATTGAGCGAAATTAAATAAATCTTCTCCTACCCCAGCTTTTAATAAAATATTAGACATCATTAAAAACATCGGTACTGATAATAAAATAAAATTGTCAGCAACACTGTAAAAGGTTTGCGGTACCATCATAGGAGAAATGTCTCCTGCCAACATAAGACCAAGTCCTAAAACACCAAGACCAAATGAGATTGGAATTCCTAAAAACAGAATTAAAAAAAGTAAGGAAAGTATAATAACAATGGTCATGATTTAAAAAAATCCTTTATAAATGCGATGATTTCAGCAAAAACTCTAATCACTAAAAATAAGAAACAAAGCGGAATTGCAAGCTCAGTATAAAAAGAAGGAACATCTAAAATAGTTGCACTGGTTCTTCCCGTTTCTAATGAATCGTAAGCTATTAACCACCCATAATAAACAACAATTAAACTAAATGAGATGATAAATAAAAAAGAAATGAAATCTAAAATTTTTTTTCCTTTATCATTTAGTCGGTCATAAAAAAAAGTTATGCGAATGAAATCTTTTTTGTGAAACGTATATGTTAGCGCCAAGTATGTTGCCCAAATTTGCAAAAATCGAGAAGCTTCATTTACCCATATAGTTGGTGCATTAAAAATATATCGAGCAATAACTTCGAATGAAACAATAAATCCAATTAATATAAATAAACCAGATGAGCAGTAACCTGAATACTTTATAATTTTTTCAGAAAGATTCATAAAAACATAAACCCTGCGTCTTATTTAAACGCAGGGTTTATAAATTATTTTACAGTTTTTTTGCAGCCTTAACTAACTTGTCACCAACTCCACCTGCTCCACCGGTTCTTTTGATATAATCATCAATAACAGATGAAGAAGCTTTTTTAAGAGCCTCAAGTTCAGAACTTGTAAGTTTGACAATTTTCATTCCATTAGCTGCTGCTTCTTTATAAGCTGCTGCTTCAATGTTAGACATGTCATCTCTCACCGCTTTTTCAGCAATTTTAGATGCTTCTGCAATAGCTGTTCTTTGTTTTGCAGTAAGTGAATTTAACCATTTTTGGTTAGCTACCAATAAGAACTCAATATCTCCATGGTTAGTAACGGTTAATGTGTCCATCACTTGATAAAGTTTTCTAGACTTCACTCCAGAAACTCCTGTCATACCTGCATCCACTGTACCACGCTGATAAGCAAGATACTGTTCAGATCCTGATACCATTGTTGGTTTTCCACCTAAAGAAGTCACAAAGGATCCAAGTGTTTTACCAAAAACTCTGATTTTTTTATTTTCATAATCAGATGGTTTTGTCATTGGCTTTCCTTTTGAAAGCATCACCGCCATACCATATGCTTGGTAATAAAGAGGCACCGCTCCTGTTTTTGAAATCGCAGGATCTAAAATAGATCTAATTTCTGAACCTTGTTTAGTTGCATTAATAACTTTTGTTTCTGTATCAAATAAAAAAGGTAAATAAAAAATATCTACTTCTGGATTCGTTCCAGCAAATCTAGTCAAAGAAGCTACTCCAGCTTCAATTGCTCCAGACCCTACTGCTTGCGGAACTTCACTGTCTTTATATAGTTGCGCTGAGTCATAAATCTCAACTTTTATATCTGATCTCTTTTCTAATTCCTTTTTAAACACCAACAAATTTTGTCCAAGGTGTGCTTTCAAAGGTAATTGAAGAGTAATTCTCATTTTAGTCTCTGCAAAAACTGCAGTGGTAAATAAAACTAAAATGAAAGTTAATACTAATTGTTTAATAGTTTTCATTACGTGTCTCCCCTTAAATTTTTTTTTGGATTTAACCGTACTTTGTAAACAAAGACAATAGGATTTATTTACTCCAAGGATGCTCTGAATTGCTGTTAATATTGTATTTTCTTAAAGTATCTTGAAGAACTGATTTTGCTATTAAGCCTTGATCACATAAAGCATCTAAAGTGGCGATAACAAGATGATATTTATCAATTTCAAAAAAATTTCTTAAATTTTCTCTTGTGTCACTTCTACCAAAACCATCTGTTCCAAGGGCAATAAATAAATTGGGAAGATATGAACTGATTAACTGAGGATAGGCTCTAGTATAGTCGCTTGTTGCTACAATGGGGTTGTCATTATTAATTAATTCTTGAATAAAACTTTTTTCTTTTTTTTCTCTTCCCGTTAGTCGGTTCGATCTTTCAATTTCTCTTGCTTGTTTTGATAATTCGGTAAAACTTGTAATACTGTAAACATTACTTCCAATATTAAATTCTTCTTTTAATATTTTGGCAGCTTCAATACATTCTCTTAAGATTGGACCCGATCCTAAAAGATTGATTTTAATCTCTCCATCTGTTGTAGAAAATAAATATCCACCTTTTATGATTTGTTGTTCAACATTCTTGCTAGCCTTTGGGTTAATATATTTTTCATTACCAACAGTAATATAATAAAATTCATTTTTACATTCTTGCATCATTCTTCTTGCTCCGTAATCAAATATGGTTGCAACCTCATGAGCAAAACAAGGGTCGTATGATTTTAAATTAGGAATAGTGGATGCAATAATTTGACTAGAACCATCTTGATGCTGCAAACCTTCGCCGGACAAAGTTGTTCTTCCTGCTGTAGCACCGATTAAAAAACCTCTTGGCATTTGATCTGCTGCTGCCCAAATTAAATCTCCCACTCGTTGAAAACCAAACATGGAATAAAAAATATAAAATGGAAGCATAGGAAAACTATGATTAGAATAAGAAGTTGCAGCAGCCACCCAAGATGAAAGTGCGCCTGCTTCATTAATTCCCTCTTCTAATAGTTGGCCATCTTTTGCTTCTTTATATGATAAAATTGTACTTGCATCTTCTGGCTCATAAAGTTGACCTTGAGGAGAATAAATTCCAACTTGCTGGAATAAATTTGCCATTCCAAAGGTTCTCGCTTCATCTGCAACAATTGGAACGAGTCTTGGTCCAATGGTTTTATCTCTCAACAAACCACTTAATAACCTAGTAATAGTCATGGTTGTGGAAACAGGTCTGTCACTTCCTTCAAAAGCAAACTTTGCATATTTTTCTAACGAAGGAATATCAATAGACACTTCTTTGAAGCTTCGTTTTGGAATAAAGCCACCTAATTTATTTCTTCTACTCTTTAAATATTGAATTTCTTCTGAAGCTTCATCTGGCTTATAAAATTTGAGATTTTCAATATCCTCATCATTCATTGGCAATGAAAATTTATTACGAAAACCTTTTAATGCATCAAGATCCAATTTTTTAGCTTGGTGTGCTGTCATTTTAGACTCACCAGCCTGACCCATTCCATAGCCTTTTTTAGTTTTAGCTAAAATGACCGTTGGTTTACCCTTGTTATTAATAGCTTGATTAAATGCAGCATATAATTTTTTAAAATCATGACCTCCTCTTTTTAATGAATCAATTTCTTGGTCCGACATGGTTGAAACTAGTTTCATAACTTCTGGATCTTCACCAAAAAAATTTTTTAAATTATAAGCGCCATCTCTTGCTCCCAACGTTTGATATTTTCCATCTACCGTTTGAGCAAAACGCTTAAGGAGTAAATGCTTTTTATCCATCGCAAATAATTTATCCCACTCAGAACCCCATAATACTTTGATTACGTTCCAGCCTGCAGCTTTAAAAAGAGATTCAAGCTCTTGTATGATTTGACCATTTCCTCGAACTGGTCCATCTAATCTTTGCAAATTACAATTAACGATGAAAGTTAAGTTATCTAATTTTTCTCGGACTGCAAAAGATAGAGCTCCTTGACTTTCTGGTTCATCCATTTCTCCATCACCAAATACTCCCCAAACATGCTTATTGGTTTTAAGTAAATTTCTATTTTCTAAATATTTTAAAAACCTAGCTTGATAAATTGAACTCATAGGACCAATGCCCATAGAACCTGTTGGAAAACTCCAAAAGTCTGGCATCAAATAAGGATGACAATATGAAGAAAGACCCCCGCCGTTAGCTTCATGTCTATAATTTTCTAATTGCTCTTGTGACAATCTTCCTTCAAGAAATGCTCTCGCATATACCCCGGTTGAAGAATGAGGCTGATAGAAAACTAAATCTGCATTGTCTCCGCCTTTAAAAAAATGATTAAATCCAACTTCAAAAATTTCTGCACAGGATGCGTAACTAGCAATGTGTCCACCAACTTCATTATACTTTTCGTTAGCGCGCATTACCATAACAAGTGCATTCCATCTTAAAATAGCTATTATTTTTTCCTCTATTGCTAAATTTCCCGGATAAATTCCTTGTTCTTCCAGTGAGATCGTATTTCTATAAGGTGAGTAAGGCAAAGGCTCGTAGAGAACACGCAATTCTTTAGCTCTTTGCTCTATTGCTTCTAAAATTTCTTTAGCGCCTTCTTTTCCGCTGCGCTGAACAACACCATCTAAAGACTGGATCCAATCATGAATTTCATCTGGATCCATTTTGGGCTTTGTTTCCAAAATTTTTTTTATATTCTCACTCATTTTTTAAATAATATATTTTACAAGCTTTAAGCTCACAAGTAATAGTAGTTGAAAATACTTTTTATATGAATTGGATAATAGTTACCGTATTTGCTGCTTTTTTTCAGAATTTAAGGTCAGGAATTCAAAAAAATCTTAACAAAGAAATATCCCTAGTTGCATCAACTTATGTTCGTTTTATTTTTTGTTTACCCTTCGCTTTCCTTCTATACATTTTATACTTTCAAGGCTTTGATGTTTTTCATGAAACGCTTCAACAAAAAAACTTTTTACTTTTTATTTTGTTAGCTTCCATTGCTCAAATTTTTTTTACTTTTTTACTATTATATTCATTTCAATTTTCTAATTTTATTGTTGGAACAACTTTAAGTAAAACGGAAGTTGTACAAATAGCTATTTTAGAAACATTGATACTTCATGATACATTTAATTTCTGGACTATCATTGGAATTATTATTTCTACAATTGGCGTTCTTGTTTTTTCAACCAAAAATAAAGATATGATAATAAAAAACTTATCATCCAAATCTACTATGGTGGGACTGGCGTGCGGTTTTTTGCTCGCCTCTAGTGTAACGTTTTATAGAGCGGCAACACTAAGTTTGGTGAACTTTGATTCTAAATTTGAAATGGCCTTAAGCACACTTTTTGTTGGAGTATTAATTCAATCTATTATTTTAACAATTTATCTTCTTTATTTTGAAAAATCTGAATTTAAGAAAATGTATCAAAACAAATTTCAATGTATTGCAGCAGGATTTTGTGGTTTTGTTACAACTTTATCTTGGTTTTATGCTTTTACATTAGTGCAAGCTGCCATTGTAAGAGCCGTTGGACAAATTGAGCTACTGTTTAGTTACATTGCATCAAGGTATTATTTTAAAGAAAAAATAAAATTCATTGAAGTGATAGGAATTCTTATATTTGCTATTGGAGTTATGATAATCTTATTTGCAAAAAAATAGGCCCGCAGTTTTTTTTGCGGGCCTATTCATAATTAATTTTTGAAATAGTTAGTCTCTAATTGCGTAAGCAACAACTCCTATTTCAGATACATCTGTACCTTTTTTCTGAGCTTCGTCACTAATTCTGATGCCCATAGTTAATTTCATTATGTTCCAGATAACTAATGAAGATAAGAACATAAATCCAACTACAGAAATCACTCCTAAAAATTGAGTTGAAAAAGATGTTTCTGCATTTGTAATTGGAACAGCTAATGTACCCCAAATTCCAGCAAATAAATGTACAGGGATTGCACCTACAACATCATCTATCTTGAATTTTTCAAGTAAATTTGAAGCTATAATTACAATTGCTCCTCCAATACCGCCAATGCAAATAGCTGCAAAAGGAGATGGAGCTAACGGTTCAGCAGTAATTGCAACCAAACCACCTAAAGCACCGTTTAACATCATCACCACATCAGTTTTTCCACCAATGGATCTTGTGATAATTGCATTCACCATGACACCAGCACAAGCTGCAAGGTTAGTATTGATAAATATTTTTGAAATTGATGTTGCATCGTCAAATGTGCCTAAAGCAAGTTGCGATCCACCATTAAAACCAAACCAGCCAAACCATAATACAAAAGTTCCAAGAGTAGCTAGAGGAATAGAAGAAGCAGCAAAAGGTGTTAAGTGAGCACCCTTTACAAATCTTCCTAATCTAGGTCCTAACACAATTGCACCTGCTAATGCTGCTGCACCACCAGCTGCGTGAACTAAAGTTGATCCTGCAAAATCAGAAAATCCTTTTACAGATAACCAGCCACCGCCCCACTGCCATCCCATTTGAATTGGATATAAAATTCCAGTTAAGATTGCAGTAAATAAAAAGAAAGGCCAAATTTTAATTCGCTCAGCTAAAGTTCCAGACACAATAGATGCTGTTGTTGCACAAAATACCATCTGGAAGTACCAGTCAGATCCTGCAGCATAACTATCCTTTTTAAAGTCAGTTCCATCGGACCACGGTAAGAAAGATCCTATGTATCCTCCTTCAGGGATTCCATACGCTAAATTATAACCGCATAACCAAAACATTAAACCAGCTATAGAATAGAGTGCAATATTTTTTGCAGCAATCGATGAAACGCTTTTCGATGTAACTAGTCCACATTCTAGCATTGCGAAACCTGGAGCCATAAACATTACTAAGAAGCCACAAACTAAAAACAATAAAGTATTAAAAACAAATTGTGTTTCAGCATTCACTGTTGATTCGGCAGCAAAAGATGGGCTTGCAAAAAGTAATGAAAAAATAGCTATTAAAAATAAACTTGTTTTTTTCATTATTGATATCTCCTATTAAATTAAATTATGAAAGGAATGTAACTTGTTAAAAATAAAGTAGGACAGTTAAGAAATCTTAACAGCTATGCCAGATGTAGATATCTAATTATCGTATAGCTGATATGAAATTTTTAAAAGCTTTCGGTGTGCCTTAATTTAACTAACAGGGGACACTGGTGAGAAAACTAAAGCACACAGTTAAATCGTTACAGTTATTTGCGGGTTTTGAAAACCAACTGACAGGGGAATCGCGTAAAACGATTCTTTTATTTTAGTGTCTTTAATGCTTGTTTTATATAAGCTTTTCTCAATTCTTGAGTAAAAACTCCTGGTTTTCCATCTTTAATTCGATGATTGTTTATTTTTACAACTGCAGTGACAAAAGTAGTTGCAGAAGTAACGAAAGCTTCATCTGCCGATTCTGCTTCCTGGGTAGTAAATTGTTTAAATATAACTTTATAACCTAACTCCTCAGCAACAGATAAAATAGCTGCTCTGGTAACACCGCTTAAAATTAAATTATCCGTTTGCCTTGTATAAATAGTTTTTCCTCTAATAATCCATGCATTATTGGAAGAGCCTTCCATCACATAATTATTTTGGGTCATCCACGCATCATCAGCTCCTTGCCGCAAAGCTTCTGATTTAGCCATAGATGGGTACAAGAGCTGGATAGTTTTAATATCGCATCGTTTCCATCTCAAGTCTTCGATTGTAATAACAGAAATACCCTTTTGCGCACTTTTGTTTTCAACTAAATCTTTTTTTTGGGTAAAGGCCGAAACTGTTAGTTCCGTTTCTTTTGGAAAAGCAAAATCTCTTTCTGCCACTCCTCTGCTAACTTGAAGATAAATAACACCTTCCTCTAAGTTATTTAATTTAATTAACTCTCTATGAAATTTTAATATATTTTTTTCATTTAACGTGGGTTCAAATTGCAATTCTTTCATGGATCTTTTTAATCGCTTCATATGATTATCAAAATCAACAAGCTTTCCTTTAAGGACAGTAGTTACCTCATACACAGCATCTGCAAACAAAAAAGCTCTATCAAAAATAGAAACTTTTGCATCTTTTTCTAATACATATTCTCCATTTAAATATACAGTTCTCATAGGATATAATTTCTTAAGCTATTTTATCTAAATATTGTTTTTTGTAATTAGCAACAAATAAGTTCATTTCATTTGCCGTAAATACTTTTCTTTTATTTAAATTTGGATTCATTTTTATAAAGTCACTACGATAATGCGTTCCCCTACTTTCTTCTCGTTGCATAGCTGCATAAGTTATCAATCTTGAAATAAGAAGCATATCTTTTAATTTTGCTGACAAATGCTTGGATTCTCTTTCAATTCTATCAAATTCAATTAGCGCTTGCTCTAAACTATGTTTGCTTCTTTCTAAACCAACATATCGCATCATTGTTGATCTTAATTGCCAAATATATTTTTTAGCTCTAATTTTGCTCAATGTTTTTTCTTTGGGAAAATAATTTTCAATATTTATTCTTTTAAGTTCTAATGGACTTAATGGTTCATGATTAATTGCTTTGGCTATTTGTTTGGCAAAAACAAAAGCTTCTAATAATGAGTTGCTCGCCAATCGATTGGCCCCGTGCGCTCCTGTAGAACTTGTTTCGCCACAAGCCCACAAACCTAGTACAGATGTTCTGCCATCTAAATCTACCTTTACCCCTCCCATATGATAATGTGCAGCTGGCGTGATAGGAATAAGATCCGTTTCAGAGTTAATATTTGCTTTTTGTAAAAACTCCCAAGCTGTTGGAAACATTTTTTTAAAAGATCCTTTTTTGAAATGTCTACAATCAAGATAGGTAGATCTTCCTTGTGCCTTATGATTGAATATAGCTCTAGCTACAATATCTCTTGGAGCAAGTTCACCTTTTTCATGAACAGATTTCATAAATCTATTATCTAAGTCATCAACCAATAGGGCGCCCTCGCCCCTGATTGCTTCTGTTAATAAAGGAGCTGGGTCCAATCCAATATCTAGTGCAGTTGGATGAAATTGAACAAACTCCATATCGCACAATTCAGCACCCGCTCTAGCTGCCATTGCAATACCTTCTCCATATATATCTCTAGGATTTGTAGTGTGCGCAAAAATACTTCCTATACCGCCTGTTGCCAAAACGACATTAGGAGCTTGTAAAAAAATAAAATTATCTACAATGTCGGTCTTATTAATGTGACCAACTACACCCTCACACTTATTTTCATTTTGTACGATATGGTCAATTGAAACATTTTCTAAAAAAGTAATATGTTCTTGTAATTTTGCATAGGCAATCAATTTCTGAACAATAAATTTTCCTGACTGATCTCCATTGATTTTCAAAACTCTTCTTTTTGAATGGGCAGCCTCAATGGAAAGAAGAAATTCTTTATCCTCATTTCGGTCAAATTGAATATTGATTTTTTCTAAGAATTTTACAATTTCTGGAGCTTCTTTAGTTATGAGTCTAACTGCTTCTTCATTATTTAATCCAGAACTAGCCTCGATTGTATCCTTAAAATGAATATTTGGATCATCATCCTTACCAACAGCTGCTGCAATTCCACCCTGAGCCCACGCACTAGATGACATTTCTCCTAAGTTTTTTTTAGTTACAAGAGTTACTTTTCTTGGATAAAGAGAAATAGCTAGCATTAATCCAGCAATACCAGAACCAACAATAATAACGTCTGATTTGTAAATACTTTCCATAATTGAATTACTGTTATAATTATGGATCTGAATTAAGTAAAACTACATTTTATTAAAATGAAAAAAATTATCTTTGTAATTCTTGGTCTTTTTATGCTCTCTACATCTATGGCTATATCTGCTGGCAGCGATTCATCTGACCAAATAGTAAAACCCTCAAGTTACAATAAGGCTGTAAAACTAATTAAAAAAGAAAAATTTAATGAAGCAATTGAAATATTAGAAAGCATTTTAAAAAAAAATAAATACCAAAAAGATCCTGATATTTTGAACTACTACGCCTTTAGCCTGCGAAAAACCAAACAACTAGAGAAGGCAGAAACATATTATAAAAAAGCTCTCGATATTGATCCTGAACATCGCGGTGCTTTAGAATATATTGGTGAGTTGTATGTAGATACCAACCGCATAGATTTGGCTAAAAAAGTTTTACAAAAATTAGAAAAATGCAGATGTCCTGAATTTGCAGAACTACA
>VTPD01000023.1 GCA_008638015.1 Pelagibacteraceae bacterium
ATTGCTTATAATATTGATAAGAATGGAAGTGAAAATTATTTTTTATCAGTTGAAAATTTACAAGATCAAAAAATCATAACTTCTGAAATTCCAAATACAACAGGTGAAATTATTTGGGATCCCAATAATACTACAATTTATTATATAGGATTAGATCATAATCAAAGACCAAATAAAATTTATCAACATCATATCGGTGATGATTTTACTAAAGATAAAATTATTTTCGAAGAAAAGAATCCTGCTTTTTTTTGCTCAGTAAGCTTGTCGCAAAGTAAAAAATTTTTATTAATTCGAACAGCAGACCATCAAACAAGTGAATATTATCTAAAAGATTTATCTAATCTAAATAGCTCTTTAATATTATTTTCACCACGTATCGAAAAGGAGGAATATGAAATAGACCATAGTGAAAATTATTTTTATATTTTAACAAACCAAAGCAAGGCTAAAAATTTTAAAATAATGATTTGCGATGAAAAAAATTTCTCTAAAGAAAATTGGAAAGATTTTATACCTTATCAAAATAACATTTTTATTATCGACTTCTTGCTATTAAAAAACTGGATTGTGTATTTACAAAGACTAGATGGATTAAATCAAATTATCATTCATAATCTCAAAACCAATGATCATCACAGTATCGAATTCGAAGAAAAAGCCTATGATTTAAGCCTATTTAATCAATATGAGTACGATACAGACTGGATAAGATTTAGTTTTTCTTCACCCATAACTCCAAGATCTATTTTTGATTATAATTGCAAAACGCAAGAAAAAATTCTTAAAAAAGTTCAAGAAATTCCTTCAGGATTCGATCCTGATTCATATGCTTGCGATAGATTTTTTTGTCGTTCACATGATGGTGCGGAAGTTCCTGTAACTGTTTTTTATAAAAAAGAAACAAAGTTAGATGGTTCAAGTCCTTTATTATTATACGGTTACGGAAGTTATGGAATTACAATACCAGACTCTTTTTCTTCCAATCGATTTTCTCTCATTGATAGGGGTTTTGTATATGCCATAGCTCACATCAGAGGGGGAAGAGAAAAAGGACAAGAATGGTACGAGCAGGGCAAACTATTCAATAAAAAAAATACTTTTTTAGATTTTATAGCTTGTGCTGAAACGTTGTGTGAAAAAAAATATACTTCCAAGAAAAAAATTATTGCTCAGGGTGGTTCTGCAGGTGGCTTGTTAATGGGCTACATTGCCAATGAAAGACCAGATCTTTTTTTAGGAATTATTGCTCAAGTTCCTTTTGTAGATATTTGCAACACTATGCTGGATGAAGATTTGCCGCTTACAGTAACGGAAATACCCGAGTGGGGTGATTTAAAAAATAGCAAAGAGGCATTTCAATATATCAAAAGTTATTCACCTTATGACAATGTAAAAAAACAAGAATATCCACATATGTTAATTACAGGAGGAGTGACGGACCCTAGAGTGACTTATTGGGAAATGACAAAATGGACTGCAAAAATAAGAGATCATAAAACTGATAATAATTTACTACTTCTTAAGATGAATATGGATGCTGGACATAGTGGTGCCAGTGGGCGCTATGACTATTTAAAAGAAATTGCACTCGACTATATTTTCTGCTTAAAAATAATTAATTTTAAATAATTTTTTATCCCTTGAAAAAATAAATATCGATACCTACATCCGTACTGTAGGTCGCCTAATGGGACTTACATAAACACTTGCTTAAAAAAGGAGGAAAAAATGAGTAAGAATGCTTTATCTATATTTAACCAACTACGACCTGTATCAGTAGGTTTTGATAATATCTTTGATCATTTTGAGAGAATGTTTGAAGGTGATTTTTTTGAAACCCCAACGGTAAATTATCCGCCATACAATATCGTTAAAACAGGAAACAATAAGTACGATATTGAGCTTGCATTAGCAGGCTTTAATAAAAAAGATGTGAGTATTGAGTATGCTGATAATCTTTTAACTATTAAATCTGTTAAAAAAGAACAAGCGGAACAGAAAGACTCGGAAGGAAACGTTTTGCATAAAGGAATATCCCAAAGATATTTTAGCAAATCATTTACGATTTCTGAGGATACAGAAGTAAAAGGAGCTGAATTGAAGGATGGTCTATTAAAGATTTCTCTTGAAAGAATTATTCCAGAATCAAAAAAAGCTCGTACAATTGAAATCAACTAAAATTTCATTATAGATAGAGGCGGAGTCATTCCGCCTCTTTTATTTTTGTTTATAATCAATTAAGATTAAATATTGCAAAATGTTCACGAGAAGAAATTTTTTAATCTTTAGTTTTATCAGTTATTTAAGTAATTTTTTTTCTCTTCCATCCTTTGCACAAAATAATCAGTTACAAAAAATTAACAAAATTATACCAAAAACAGGGGAGCCTCTTGCTTCCATTGGAATGGGAACCTGGTTAACATTTGATATAGGTCACAATACAGAGGACGTAAAGACCAGAACAAAGATAGTTAAACAATTTTTTCAAGATGGTGGATCCTTAATTGACTCCTCTCCCATGTATGGAAGTGCTGAAAAGATAATTGGAATATGTTTAAAAAATATTAATCAAAACAATAAACTATTTTCTGCCACTAAGGTTTGGACACCGGTAACTAAGCATGGGGAGCAGCAAATAAAAAACTCATTCGATCTTTGGGGTCAAGATCAATTCTCCTTAATTCAAGTACATAATCTGGTTAACTACAAAGATCATCTTGAAAAACTATCTAACTTAAAGCAACAAAAGAAAATAAAATATATTGGCGTTACAACTTCACATGGCAATAAACACAAGTTGTTGATCGATATTATGAATAAAGAAGATATTGATTTTGTTCAATTTACTTACAATATTTTAGATGATGAAGCTGAACAAAAGCTACTACCATTAGCGAAAGAAAAAAAAATAGCCGTTATTGTTAATCGACCTTTTCAAGGAGGTTCCTTATTTGATTATACGAAAAATAAACAAATTCCAAAATGGGTAAAAGAATACGGTATTAGAAGTTGGTCAGAATTTTTTTTAAAATTTACCACTTCTCATCCTGCTGTTACATGCTCTATACCTGCTACATCCAAGCTAGATCATATGAAAGAGAATATGCAATCTTTATATGGAGACCTTCCAGATGAAAAAGCTAGAATGAAAATGAAACAGTTTTTTAAATCTTTAGTATAAAATTACTTAATTTTTTTTCTAACCTTATCCCAAAAAATTTTTTCAATATTTACTTTATTTAATCGATTAATTTCCTGAATTCCTGTTGGCGACGTAACGTTAATTTCAGTAAGATAATTTCCAATAATATCAATTCCAGCAAAGAATAGGCCATGTTTTTTCAAAAAAGGTTTTAACATTTTGCAAATTTTTTTATCACGAAAAACAAGTTCTGTTTGTCTTGCAGTACCACCAGCATGAAAATTAGCTTTAATACTATTTTTTGCAGGAATTCTCGCTACGGAACCTACGTACTCTCCATCAATTAATATAATTCTTCGATCACCCAAATTTATCTCTTTGATATATTTTTGAATAATAATTGGAAGTTGGTATTTATTTAATAGTTTTTGAACAATAACTTTATTTTTAACTTGGTTAGATTCTAATTTTTCAATCCCTTCTCCTCCATTTCCATACAATGGTTTTACAATTGAAATTTTATTTTTTTGATGAGCATGCAAAATTTCATCTATGTTGCTAGAAACCAAAGTTTTAGGAATAATATTTTTAAATTCAAACATGGAAAGTTTTTCTGGGTAATTTCTTATATGTGTTGGATTGTTAATGACTAAGATTTTTTTTGGTAAATTTTCTAAAATATATGTTGCAGTTATATAATTCATATTAAATGGTGGATCTTGTCTTACAAGAACAACTTGCATAGAATTTAAATGAACTACTTTAGTTTTTTGTAATTGAAAAAATTTTTTTTTATCTGGATGCAGTGAAAAGTAATTTCCTTTCGCTTTTACTATTCCATTATCTAATGATAGATCTTTTGGCGAATAATAAAATAACTTGTAACCTCTTTGTTGAGCCTCTAATGCAAGCATATAAGTGCTGTCTGCCTTGGGATTAATTATGTTCCAAGGGTCCATCTGAAAAGCTACGTTAAAATGCTTCTTCATCAAATAAATTATTTATATTCTCTTTCCAGCTATGATTAAATTTATCTACCAATATAGAAGCTGGAGTTTTTTGTAATTTAATCATTGCCTCAATTTCATTTAAAAATATAGATTCATCTTTATTAGATTTATTCTTAATATTTCTTCTCACAAGTCCCTGTTTTGATAAATGAATAAAATGTAATGCATGCTTAAAAATGGGTTCGTTTCGCAGATTGGTATTTAAACCAGACTTTGCTGCCTCCAAATATGCATTATTTACCTCATTAAATTGCCAGTTCTTGGTTATTTCATAAGCTTCTTGTAGCGATTGGTCATCATATAACAGCCCCGTCCAAAAAGCTGGTATAGAGCACAAGCCAGACCAAGAGCAGGAATCTGCAGATCTAATTTCCATATAAGTTTTAAGTCTAATTTCATGAAAAATTGTAGAAATATGAGCCTCCCAATCTTTTAATGTTGGTTGAATGTTTGGTATTTTTTTTAGTTTACCTTGTAAAAAATGTTTAAAGTCCTCTCCACTTGCATCCAGTGTTTTATCATTCCGGGCCACGTAGTACATTGGCACATCAAGAGCAAAATCTACATATCTTTCAAAACTATTTTCATCTTCATTCATAAAAAAATTAATAAGACCCGATCTATCTGGATCAGTATGCTGCCAAATAAAAGATCGATAAGATAAATAATGATTTAATTTGGATTCTTTAAAAGGTGAGTTTGAAAAAATAGAAAGAGCAATTGGTATTAAGCATGTTGCTACTCTGGTTTTTATTTTGAAATCATCCTCACTTTTGTAATCTAAGTTAATCTGTGTACCAGATGTCCTGTGCATCATATCAAGACCATGTGATCCCTTGGTTGGCATATAAGCCCTCATAATATGATAACGCTTCTTTGGTAATCTTCCTATTTCCTCCAATGTTGCATTTGGATTAAAACCATTTCCAATTAAACCTATGTTTAATTTTTTACAAACTTCTACTATTTCATCCAGATATTCATTTACTTCTTTACATGTTTCGTGAACGCTATTTAATGGTTCACCTGATAACTCAATTTGCAACCCCGGTTCCAAGGTAATGCTTTTATTATTTTTTTTTAACCCAATAACATTTCCTTCATCATAAATAGGAATCCATCCATTTTGTTCCAATAGATGAAAGATAGTTTCAATACTGTTATTTCCTTGATAACTAATTGGTTTTTTTGTTTTCACATGAAATAAAAATTTTTCATGCTCTGTACCAATTTTAAGATTTTGTTTTTTGCTACCCGAATGAAAATAATCGATTAGTTGCTGTTTACTTGTAATAGCAGGAGTTAAATCTTCAGACATAAATAATTTCTATTGAAAAACTATACTCTTTTTTTTTCTTTTTTCACCAAAGAAGGATTTATCCTTTGCCGCGCCAAGGAATTGTTTTATTGATTATTTTTCTCATTCCAATATCAAATAACAAGCCTAAGAGACCCATAACGAAAATGGTTATCCAAATAACCTCATATTGCATGTATTTTCTTGCTACATTTTCAACGAAACCAATTCCTGTTGTGCCTGCTAAAAATTCAGCAGCAACTAACGTTCCCCAGCACACTCCTATTGCAACTCGTATTCCCGTTAATATTTCTGGTAATGAATTTGGGAAGATTACTTCTTTTAATATCTGCCAGTGTGAAGCTCCTAATGAATGAGCAGCATGAATTTTGGATAGCTGTGTGCCAGAAGCACCTGCTCTGGCTGAAATTACCATAATTGCAAAAGAAACAATAAAAAGTAAAAATATTTTTCCAGAATTATCAATTCCGAACACAGTAATAATTAGCGGAGCCCAAGCAAGTGGGGGAACTGGTCTATATAATTCAATCAATGGATCGAAGTAACCAGCTGCAAATCTTGATAATCCCATAAATAAACCAAGAGGAACCCCGCAGAGAATTCCGAGGGTAAGTCCAAGGAAAACCCTTAAGAAAGAATCCCAAATATGTCCTGAGGGAACCGGTATACTAAATAATTCAAAATTTCCTGTTACAATATCAAGTACATTGCTTTTAAAATTACTAATTACTTTTCCTTCGTTATTATGAACTGGATATTTTCCTGGAACCAAATCAGCAATCCAATCTGGCAAAATAAAATCTACAACTTTATTTATACCCATCATTTCATACCAAAATAATGGTACATTTTTATATCCTTGATTAGGATCTAATAAATGTAAAAATTCTTTTAAGGTGTCTGTTGGTTTTGGTAACCACCTTCCAGATCCTTGTTCGCTACATGTTTGACCACTTGCTACAACTGTACCTCCTGGAAATAACAATGTATCAATAATTTTTAAACTTCCCTGCTCTTTTTTTTGTACCTCTTCAAATCGTACGACAGATTGCTCCACAGGATCTAAAACATTGGCAGGAAAAATGTTGCTTCTTGTTACTCTGCCATAAATTTTAGATACTTCTCTTGCAAATTGCGTCTCCACTTCTTGGCTTTCTGCAAGAGTGTCTCTATAATTTTCTATAACACTATCTAATTCCTTAGATTTTTTTTCAAAAACTTCACTATTGTTTTTAATTAAAAAAAACTGCTCTACTATTTTATTAAGCTCCTTGCTTGCAGCATCAAATTTTAAACCAAATTTTGTATTAGGGTAAAATGGAACTTCAGCACCTGTTTCGCCCCAAAAACCTTGTTTTTTAATGGCTATTTTTTCCTCTGAGCTTAAACTATCAAACTGAGGATAATTTTTATTTTGAATATTCTTGCTTAGACTATCAATTTGATTAGCAACACCTAACACTTTATTCTTAATTTCAGGATTTAAATATTTTTCATCTGATAAAATTTTAATTAATGACTGTGTCTCAACTAATAGGAAAATAAGTTTATCTTTATCTTTGTTAGCAATAGAAGATTGTTTAATTTGATTATTTAGTAATTCAATATTTCTATTTTCTCTTTTAATAAAATCACTACTTTTTAGTGTTTTTTGCTCAATGGGGAAAACATATTTAATAGAAACTAAAGAATCTCTAACTTTGGCAACTTGACATAGTTCGTTGGCTGAGTTTGGAAAAAAAGATCTTGCAACATCCCAAGAAAAATAAAACCAAAGTAACAAAATGGAGCAAGACCCTGCAATAATCCAATGGTAACCTCCCTTTGACCTTTCCGGGTTTCCAAAAACTGCATCTATTTTTTCTACTTTGATTAATCTTTTTCCATAAACAATAGTAGCGATTAAAATAATGATAAGTAAAATTATAAATAAACCTGTAAGCATAAAACTAAATATCTTTTCCCATAATTTCTTCTTCCATGTTCCAAATCATGGTCAAAATTTCTTCTCTTTTTTTAACAAATTCTTTTTCATTTTTAATTTGTCTTAAATCTGTGCTTAAACCCATCTTTGCAAATGGAAGTTGATATTCCTTGTGCAATCTTCCTGGTCTTGGTGCCATCACATATAGTTTCTGACCAAGCAATAAAGCTTCTTCGACTGAGTGAGTAATGAGAACAATTGTTTTTCCAGTTTCTTTCCAAATTTTCAAAACTAAGGATTGCATTTTTTCACGTGTCAACGCATCTAGTGCGCCTAAAGGCTCATCCATTAAAATTAAATCAGGATCATTGATCAAACATCGTGCAAGTGCAATTCGTTGCTGCATACCTCCTGACAGCTGATAAGTAGGTGTATTGCCAAACCCTTGCAGTCCAACGATCTCTAACCACTCTTCTACTTTTTCTGCTATTTTCTTAGGATCCTCTTTTTTCATCCTAAGACCAAAATTTACATTGTCAGCAACTGTCAACCATTCAAACAGAGCTCCTTGCTGAAATACCATCCCGCGCTCTAAACCAGGACCATTAATTTCTTTTCCACCTAGTGTAATTTTTCCTGATGTTGGTCGTAAAAAACCTGCAGTAATATTTAATAAAGTAGTTTTGCCACAGCCCGAGGGGCCCAAAACCGTTAATAATTCACCTTTTTTTAAAACAAAATTTAGATTCTGGATAGCATGAACAGTTTCTCCTTTTGGAGAGGTAAAAACCATATTCAAATTTTCAGAAACTAAATCACTCATAGCTTTAACTGCAATGTAAAAATAGGCACCAATTCACTTGGTGCCTATTTTTTTTTACTTATTTTTTACTTAGGTAAAAAAGAAGTGTTAATTGTTGTTGAGTAATCTTTTAATGCTGGATTAGCTGCTGTTCCAAACATATTACCCATAAAGGTTAAAACCTCTACAGCTTTTCCAGATTTTCCATTATTTTTAAAATATACTTTTCTCTGCTCAGCAGGAGTTGGAAATTTGAAACCAGCCATTTGGTTTTTTGTCTTAGCAAGATCCATTCCAGCATCTTTTGCAATTATATTTAGATCTGATTTTCCATCTCTAAATCTTTTATTGTATTCTGCTGTAACTTGTAAAAATGTTCTTAGCATTTCAGGATTTTCTTTGATAAATTTATCAGTAGCTGAAGTAATATCAAAGCTAGTAATTCCAGCTTTTGTAGCTTCTTCAGTTGTCATGATCATCTTACCTTTGGTAAGAGCTTTATCGATAGAATTTTTACCAAACATACATGCCATGGTTACGTTTCCATCTACTAAAGCAACAGCACCATCCGCAGGAGCCATATCTACTACTTGAATTTTAGATACATTCACTTTGTATTCTTTCATGATCATTTTAAAAGCATAGTCCGCCATTGTGTTTAGTGGCACCGCAACTTTCTTGCCTTCAAGCTCTCTTGCATTTTTTTTAGAAATTCCAGATGCATTACTTACAACACAGCCTGTTCCGCTCATTCCATACTCAACTGCAATGTCTACCATTTTAATTGGTGCTTTTGCATTCACGGCATTTACAAACGGAGTCATTCCTTGACTGTAAGAAATATCAATTGCTCCCGACAACATTGCTTCAGTCATTTCTACTCCGGTATTGAAGTTAGTCCACTTCACTGGTACGCCTAAAGCTTTGTCAAAAGCTTTTTTCACTTTAGCTTCTTGATTTGGTGTAGCCCACTCTAAAAAGAATGCAGCTCGAACTTCTTTAGCAGCTGAAAAAGCTGAAGAAGAAAAAACTAATAGAGAAGATATCAACCCTAAAGTTTTAATAATTGTTTTTTTCATTGTTTCCCCTTTTTAAATTTAAAATCATATTCAAATTGAAATTAGGTCCATTGTAAACAAATAAAATAAATTGCATAAAAGGTGATAAACTAGATAAGTCATTGAATATGCTAGGAATTATTTTATTGTTTAGTGAAATTAAAAATTCTACAAATCAATTCAATAAACCAATAACCTTAATAACATGAGCACTGAAAATATAAGCAAAATTCCAAATTCATTGAATGAGCATTGGATGCCATTTACATCTAACAGAGAGTTTAAACAAAATCCAAGATTAATAACTGATGCTAAAGGAGTTTATTTAAAAGATCATTTAGGAAGAACACAAATTGATGCTAGCTCTGGTTTATTTTGTAATCCGCTAGGTCATGGAAGAAAAGAAATTATAGAAGCCATCACAAAGCAACTAGAAAAACTTGATTATTGTCAACCGTTCAATCAAGGTTTTGGTGGATCTTTTGAATTAGCAACAAGAATTTCTAAACACACTCCAGAAGATTTAAATAAAATTTTTTATACTATATGTGGATCGACTGCAGTTGAAACTGCATTAAAAATTGCAATTGCCTATCATAAAGCAAAGGGACATGGACACAAATATAGATTTGTTGGTAGAGAAAAAGGATATCATGGAATGAATCTTGGAGGTATGTCAGTTGGTGGAATGATTAATAATGTAAAAACTTTTGCAAGTGTTTTGATGCCAGGAGTTTTACATATGAGACACACCATGCTACCTGAACATAAATTTGTAAAAGGTCAGCCTGATACCGGAGCTGAGCTTGCTGATGATCTTGAAAGATTTTGTGCAAACTTTGGTGGAGAAAATATTGCAGCTTGTATCGTTGAACCAATTTCAGGTTCCGTTGGAACTATTATTCCTCCAAAAGGATATTTACAAAGATTAAGAAAAATTTGTGACAATCATGGAATACTTTTAATATTTGATGAAGTAATCACTGGATGGGGCAGAACAGGTTCAGCATTTGCTGCTCAAGAGTTTGGTGTAACTCCAGATATTATGACCATGGCAAAAGCTACTACGAATGGAATTGTACCCATGGGTGTCGTTGCAGTCAAAGATGAAATTTATGATACTGTTATGAATGCAGCACCAGAAGGTGTGATTGAAATGTTTCATGGCTATACCTATTCTGGTATTCCAGTTGCAGTTGCAGCAGCTTTGGCGGTTCAAGACATTTTTGAAAAAGAAGATATTTTTACTAAAGCAAAAGAATTATCTCCATATTTTTTAGACGGTCTATTTTCTTTAAAAGATTTAGATGCAATTGCTAATATTAGAGGCTACGGAATGATGGGCGGTATCGACATTAAGCCAAAAGACAAACCTGGAAAAGCTGGATTTCAGTGCTTTAAAGCTTGTTATGATGCAGGAGTAAATTTTAAAGCTACAGGAGATACTTTAATTATCGCTCCTCAATTTGTTTGTGAAAAAAAACACATTGATGAAATTATTGAAAAGCTACGTGTAGGAATTAGTAACTACGCAAAAGCTGCATGATCATTGGGGTTCCTAGAGAAATTAAACTTCAAGAGCACAGAATAGGTCTTACACCGGGTAGTGTAAAAATTCTTGTACAAGATGGCCACGAAGTTCTAATTGAAAACAATGGTGGATTTGAAGCTGGCTTTTTTAATGAAGATTATCAATCTGCTGGTGCAAAAATATTAAATAGCGCTGAAGAAATTTTTAATCAAGCTGAGTTAATTGTTAAAGTTAAAGAGCCACAATTAAATGAAGTTAAAATGATTAAAGAAAATCAAATTATCTATACTTATTTTCATTTAGCAGCAGCAAAAGAATTAACCGAAGCACTTATCAAATCAAAATCTATTTGTATTGCTTATGAGACAATTACTAATGATCAAGGGGGACTACCATTACTTGCGCCAATGAGTGCAGTTGCAGGAAGAATGTCTGTTCAAGCAGGAGCTCACTGTTTAGAAAAAAATCAAAAAGGCAGAGGTTTGCTACTTGGGGGAGCACCAGGCGTTGGTCCGGCAAGTGTATTAATTCTTGGTGGTGGAGTTGTTGGAGAAAATGCAGCAATTATTGCAACAGGAATGGGGGCAAAAGTTTTTATTTTAGATAAATCGAAAGAAAGATTATCGCAATTACAAAATAAGTTTGGAGATAAAATTATTCCAGTAGAAAGCACTACAGAAAATTTAACTAAATTAGTTACAGAATGTGATTTACTTATTGGAGGCGTTTTAATACCTGGTGCAGAAGCTCCAAAATTAATTACAAAAAAAATGATTCAATCTATGAAAAAAGGATCCGTAATAGTTGATGTGGCAATTGATCAGGGAGGCTGCACAGAAAATAGTAGACCAACTACCCATGCAGAACCAACCTACATCATTGATGATGTTGTTCATTATTGTGTTGCTAACATGCCAGGTGGTGTTCCAAGAACATCTACTCTAGCTTTAAATAATGCAACTCTTCCCTTCTTGAGAAAAATAGCAAATGATGGATATAAACAAGCAATGGCAAATGATAAAAATTTACTAGCTGGTTTAAATGTTTGCCAAGGATCTGTGACCTACGAAGCCGTAGCCAATAGTTTTAAATTACCTTTTGTTTCTCCAGAAAAATTTATTTAAAAAAAATTCTACGCTTGCGTAACTTTTCCTCGAACAACTGGATTTTCATCAATGGGTAAATGCACTAGACCTGCAAAGATTGATAGTAATATTGATAAATACCAAGCATAATCATAATTACCGAACTGGTCATAAAAGTATCCACCAAGATAAGCACCTAAAAAAGAACCAGCTTGATGACTAAAAAAAACAATTCCAAATAAAGTTGTTAAATATTTCGTTCCAAAAATTTGAGCAACAATTCCATTGGTTGGAGGAACTGTAGCAAGCCATAACATTCCAAACACCACACCAAAAGTTAAAGCCATATAAACTGACGGAGGAGTAAAAATAAATAAAATTAAAATAACTCCTCTCGAAAAATATAAAATACTTAATAAAATTTTCTTACTATATTTAGTTGATAAATAGCCCATACCCAAAGTACCAACAATGTTAAACAATCCGATTAAAGATAAAATTGCTGCAGCTGTCCAATCTGGCAGTCCCTTCTGTTGTATGTATCCAGGCAAATGAGTAGCAACTAATGTAATTTGAAAACCACAAACAAAAAAACCAGCAACTAATAAAAGATAACCTTTATGTCTAAAAGCTTCCTGCAAAGCATTAGATGCTGTTTGATCACGAGTAAATGAATTATTAGTTTCATCCACGTATTCTTTTTTAAAAAGAAAAAAAGAAGTAATCGCACCAATAATTAAAAAGACGATAAAAAAAAGTAATGTATTTTTCCATCCGTAGGTTGGATTAGAATACTGCACAAATAATGGTGATAAAAAATAACCAAAGGAAGCTGTTGCGGTTACAATTCCAGTTGCTATTGTTCTATTTTTATTAGAAAAAAATTTTCCTACGCACGATACTGGCACGGACATCGCGGTTCCACCTAGTGCAATTCCAATCATTAAACCAAGACCTAACTGAAAAGAAAAAACTGATTTCGGTTCAATATAAACTAGATAAATTCCAATAATGTAAATGAGGAAAGCAACAAATACTGCTTTTGCTCCTCCATACTTGTCGGCAAAAAAACCAAAGACTGGAGCAAACGCTCCCCAAAAAAGCATTTGAATTGCAAT
>VTPD01000060.1 GCA_008638015.1 Pelagibacteraceae bacterium
TATTGAAAAAAATGATCCTAGCATTGCACCACCGATCCCAGCAATTTCTGGATTCCTTGAGTCTCCATTAGTAAAAAAATAATTATTAAAAACTTTATTTATTTTTTTCTTCTCTAGTAATTGATCATAAATTTTTAACTGAAAGTTTGAAATTTTTCTTCGGTTTTCTGGAATATCTCTTTGATAATTTCCTTTATGTAACTGATCTAAGTCTGATGAAGCTGTAATGTTTAAAGTAATTACCTTATTTAAAATATCTGGATTAGCCTTAAAATACTTTTTAACTTCAAATTCAAAATCAGATGTGAATAGTTTGATTAACTGCTTTTCTTCATCTCTATTGGAAGTGGGAAAAACTTTTAAAATATGCTGAAGTGTAAAATCATAAAAATCAATATCTTCAATTTCCTCTTGAGTTGGCTGCTTGGATGTATTTAATAATTTATGATCAAAATTTAATTCTAATTGAATACTAGTTTTTACAAAAGCACTTGTACCTTCAGATAAAACTTTAAATACCAATAGTCCAACAAAAGTTAAAGCTAAACAAATAGAAATAATTCCATAGCTTTTAAACCTTTTTTCTGAAGCATATCTTTTTTGCAACCTTTGTTCTTTAGTCATATTTTTCTCGGTATTTATTCACCACGCGTAAGGCGATGAAGTTTAAAATTAGAGTAACTGCAAACAAAGTTAATCCCAAAGCAAATGCAGCTTGTGTTTTTGCACTTGTAAATTCTTGGTCTCCAACTAAAATCATTACTATCTGAGTGGTAATTGTAGTTGTTGAATCTAGTGGGTTTATAGTTAAGTTTGCCGCCAGTCCTGCAGCCATAACCACAATCATTGTTTCACCAATTGCTCTTGATATAGCCAGCAAAATAGAACCTATAATTCCTGGCAATGCGGCTGGTAATACTACCTGCCTAATTGTTTCAGATTTGGTTGCACCCAATGCATAAGAACCTTCCCTTAAGGATTGCGGAACTGCATTAATTACATCATCGGATAAAGAGGAGACAAAAGGAATAATCATGACACCCATAACCAATCCTGCAGCTAAAGCGCTTTCTGATGAAACTTCTAAACCAAAAGTATCTCCTACTCCTTTAATTAAAGGACCAACTGTTAGTGCAGCAAAAAAACCATACACAACTGTAGGAATTCCAGCCAATATCTCAATAACAGGCTTTCCAAATTTTCTTAAGGTAGGGCTGGCATATTCAGCTAAATAAATTGCGGAAAATAAACCAATGGGCACAGCAACTGACATTGCAATTAAAGCAATAAAACCCGTACCAGCAAATAAAGGAATGGCGCCGAATGCTTTTCCTAACTCTTTTGATTGTTCCGCTGTTAATGCAACCGAAGCATCTCTCACAAATGCTTTCTGGGGACTCCACTCTAAGCCAAATAAAAAATCAAAGAAATTAATTTGACTAAAAAACTTTATACTTTCTAATAATAATGAAAAAATAATCCCTGCAGTCGTTAATATAGCGATTACAGAGCTAACAATTAAAACTATTTTAAAAATTAATTCTACGCCCTCTCTTGCGTGAATATTATTTTTAATTTTTTTAAAAGCTATTAACAAAAATCCAATAACTGTTGTTAAAATTAAAACGATTTTAGCGTTTTGCGCAATGGATATGAACGATGCATACTTAGCCGCTCCGATTTTGATTGCATCAGGGGCTGAACCACCAAATGTTCCTAAATAAAATGATTTTATTTTTTGATAAGCTAAATTTAATTGTTCCGAATTTTCAGATGATGTTTGTTCTAAGCTGCTAATAATAAAATACTTTACAATAAAAGGCTCAAAAATTGTCCATAACAGAACAATCAATAATGCAGGTAGTGCGCACCATAATGATAAATAAAAACCATAAAAGTGAGGTAGGGCTTTTGGTTTAAATTGATTTATAGATGCAATTTTTTTTATTTGAGATTTGCCAAAAAAGAAACAAGTGACGCTAAAAGCGATAATAAAAATTATTATTAATAAGTTCATCTTTTCATTTCTTACAATAGGTAAAGGCCGAACCACAAAGGATCGGCCTTACCAGAATTCAAAAATGCAGTTAAACTTATAATTTTATAGGTATAAGATTTGTAGCTGCATCTCTAGTTATTTTATATCTGTCCTTACTTAAAGGAACTAAACCAATGTCAGTTAAGTATCCTCTATTTCCCATTGCTTTAGAAGAAGTGAATTCTTTTAAAAATTCTTTAATTCCAGCAACTACTCCAATATGAGATTTTTTTACATAAAAGAATAATGGTCTTGCAATAGGATAAGAATAATCTTGAATTCCTTCTAAGCTAGGTTTTACTCCATTTACTGCAGAGGCTTGAATTTTATCTTTATTGCCAACTAAATAGCTGTAACCAAATAATCCAAACATTTCTGGATCGGCAACTAATTTATTAACCATTAAAGTGTCATTTTCTCCAGCCTCAATTGCTAGGCCATCTTCTCTAAAATGTACGCAAGCTTTTTTACTAGATTTTGCTTTCTTTGCTTCAAAAGCAGCTTTTGCAGTTTTAGAACAACCTTTACCCATAACTAAAGACTCCCAAGCATCTCTTGTTCCGGATGTTGGTGGGGGAACCATAATTTTGATACCAAAGTCTGGAAGACTTTTGTCAATCTGACTCCATTTTGTATATGGATTTTTTACGATTTTTCCATCTACATCCACTTCTTTTGCTAGAGCTCTCCATAACTGCTCTTTAGTAAAACTTACATCTTTCGCTTTTAATGAATGAGCAAAAACAATTCCGTCATTACCAACTACAATTTCAATAATATCTTTTACACCATTTTTAGCGCATAAAGATTTTTCACTATCTTTAATAGCTCTTGATGCATTAGTAATGTCTGGATGTTGCGTTCCCACTCCAGCACAAAATAATTTCATTCCTCCACCAGTTCCTGTGCTTTCAATAACTGGAGTTTTGAATTTTCCACTTTTACCAAATTTTTCTGCAACCACAGTCGCGTATGGGTAAACAGTTGAAGAACCAACAATTTTAATTTGATCTCTTGCTGATGCATAAGAACCAATAGTAACTGCAATCAGTAAAGACAAAATAAAGTTTATTTTTTTCATTTATTTTTCCTTTTAATTTAATTGTTTAAAGTTCTTCGCATGTAATTCTTTTAAGAGACATTTATGTTACAGAATTGTTAAACTTTTGTTACAAAGACCCACTTTTTAGTTGTATTAAAAAAGCTCA
>VTPD01000061.1 GCA_008638015.1 Pelagibacteraceae bacterium
GTCATAGTACCGAGACAAATAGAGCTCACTTTTAAATCGGTAGTGCCTAAATTTTTATAATTCATGATTGGTCCCAAGGATTAATATTTTTTTTACTACTTTTTGGCAACGGCTTATTTTTTTTATTGAAAAATAAAATTGCTACAGCACCAAATATAAATCCACCAATATGAGCGCCATATGCAACTCCACCACCTTCAGATGAAGATAAAGAAGAGTTAATAAATTGTAAAACAAACCAAAAACCCAAAACATATAGTGCTGGTATTTTTACTATTTGGGAAAAAAAACCAAGAGGTATGAGCACAATTACTTTAGCTTTAGGATGATTAACAATGTAAGCTCCTAGCACTCCTCCAATAGCACCGCTTGCACCAATCATGGGAATAGTTGATTCTGTATTAAGAAAAACTTGCGTTAGAGCAGCTGCAATCCCAGATAAAATATAAAAACAAATAAATTTAACCGGACCAAGCTCATCTTCAATGTTGTCTGCGAAAATCCAAAGATAAAGCATATTGCCAATCAAATGCATAAATCCTCCATGCATAAACATAGAGGTAATGAGTGTTAATTCTGGAGCGATCATCTCAAGCTCTAGAGGTAATTGTTTGTGACCTGTAAGAACCGCTGGGATCAGTCCATAAGAGTAAAATAGTTTTCCACTTTGATAAGATGCTGAACTAATTTGTAGGATAAACACTAATACGCAAATTCCTAAAATAGAATAGGTAATGACTGGTTTGCTATAAGTGGGATTGTCGTCTTTAAGAGGTATCAAGGCCTAGCCACACTGCGCACGGTTCATTAAGTAATGATCCAACAAAACACATGCAAGCATTGCTTCACCTATAGGAACAGCACGAATTCCTACGCAAGGATCATGTCTGCCATGAACTGAAATTTTAGTATTTTTTCCTGACGTATTAATTGTTTCTCTTGTATTCAAAATAGAAGAGGTTGGTTTGACTGCAAAAGAACAAATAATATCTTGGCCAGAAGAAATTCCACCCAATATTCCACCTGCGTTATTAGTTTTAAATTTTATTTTTCCGTTCTTACTTCTAATTTCATCTGAATTCATTTCACCTGTTAATGCAGCCACATCGCTACCCGCTCCAATGTTTACCGATTTCACAGCATTGATACTCATCAAGGCAGCAGCAATATCTGCATCAAGTTTGGAATAAATAGGAGCTCCAAGTCCAATAGGAATTCCTTTAGCTCGAAGTTCAATCATTGCACCGCAGGAACTTCCTCTTTTTCTTGTGTCCAATAAGTACTCTTCAAACATAGAAACAATTTCTTTGTCTGGACAAAAAAATGGATTTTTTCTAATTTGTGAGTCATTCCAATTATCTCGGTTAATAAACACAGGACCGATTTGAGTTACGCCACCAATGATAGAAAACTTACTACCGATAAATTGTTTCAATACTTTTTTTGCAATAGCACCAGCTGCAACACGAGAAGCAGTTTCTCGTGCTGAGGATCTTCCGCCACCTCGGTAGTCACGAATTCCATATTTTTTAAAGTAAGTAAAATCAGCATGACCGGGTCTAAATTTATTTTTAATATTACCGTAATCTTTAGATTTCATGTCTTCATTGTAAATAATAAGGGAAATAGGCGTTCCCGTTGTTTTACCTTCAAACACACCTGATAAGATTTTAACTAAATCCTTTTCTTTTCTTTGTGTAGTAAATTTTGATTGTCCAGGCTTACGTAAATTAAGATCAGCTTGAATATCTTTTTCTGAAAGGGCAATATTAGGCGGACAGCCATCGACCACACAGCCAATAGCTGGACCATGAGATTCTCCCCAGGTTGTGAAACGAAAAACTTTTCCAAATGTATTAAATGACATATAGCTAATATATAAGTTAATTTGACTAAATTATGAACGATAAATTAGGTTTAGATAAAGCTTTCTTGGATGAAGCGAACCCGTACGATCTATTTAACATATGGATGGCGGAGGCTGAGAAGTCTGAAATCAATGACCCTAATGCTTTATCTGTTGCAACAGTAGATGCAGCTGGCCAACCAGATAACCGAATGGTTTTATTAAAAGGATTAAATGAGGAAGGTTTTATTTTTTATACCAACTTAGAAAGTAAAAAAGGAAAAGATTTAAAAGCAAATCCAAAAGCTTCCATGTGTTTTCACTGGAAATCCTTAAGAAGACAAATCAGAATTCAAGGATCAGTGACCTTAGTCGACAATAAAACAGCTGATGAATATTATGCAACTAGACCTTATGAAAGCAGAATAGGAGCGTGGGCTTCTTCTCAATCAGAAGTGATGCAAACCAGAGAAGAATTTGAAAAAAAAATAAAAGAGTTTAAAGAAAAGTATCCAGATCCAAACAATGTACCAAGACCCTCTTATTGGTCTGGCTGGTTATTAAAGCCTTACAAAATTGAATTTTGGATGGATGTCGAAAATCGTCTTCATCAAAGATTGTGTTATGCGAAAATTGGTAACGCTTGGCATCAAGAAATTTTATACCCATAAAATAAAAAGGCCCCAACTACTATCGGGGCCTTTTTTATGTAAATTATTTATTTAATTAAATTGCTTTGGATTTCATTTGTCCAGCAATGTAATCCGCTTGTCGGATTGCAAGAGCAACAATTGTTAATGTAGGATTTTCCGCAGCACCTGTTGTGAACTGACTACCATCGGATACAAATAAATTTTTAATATCCCATGATTGTCCATACTTGTTCACCACACCATCACTTGCTTTGGCACTCATTCGGTTTGTACCTAAGTTGTGAGTAGATGGATACGGAGGTGTTTCAATTGTTTTCGTTGCACCCACCGCATCATAGATTGCTTTTCCTCTTCCAAAGGCATGGTTTCTCATATCGATATCATTTTTATGATCACTAAAATGAACGTTAGGAGCTCTCATGCCGTACTGATCTTTTTGATCGGATAGAGTTACACGGTTGCTAGATTGAGGCATGTCTTCTCCCACAATCCACATCCCTGCCATATGATCGTACTTATCCATGGAAGCTGTAAATTCTCTTCCCCATTGTCCTGGATCTAAGAATGCAGCCATAAATGGAAGTCCAAGCGATAGAGTTTCTAATTCATATCCACCTACGAAACCTCGTTTTGGATTATGAATAGACTCATCTTGAACAATACCGGCCATAGTCGTTCCACGGAACATATATACAGGTCTTTCAAAGATACCATACACACTAGCAGTCATGTGACGCATATA
>VTPD01000062.1 GCA_008638015.1 Pelagibacteraceae bacterium
TTTCAACTGATAAAAAATAATTTTCACTTCCATTCTTATCAATATTATAAGCAATATACTGATGATTATGACTGTGAGCTAGTGATGCCAAATTAAAGAATTTTTGATTTTTAGCTCGTTTAGGAGTGTCAAAAATTGTTTCGATTTTTTTTTCTTTATTTATTCTTTTGTAACAAGGGTATTCTGTACCCTCTTCATATTCTGTGTAATAAAAAAACTCACCATCTTTTATTGGAACGGAAGAATCTTTGTCTTTTATTCTGCCCTTAAGTTCTTGAAATATTGTTTCTTTAAGTGAATTGAAATCTTGTAAATTATCTTTGGTAAATTGATTTTCTGCTTCAAGATAACTTTGAATTTCAGAATTTAAATTTTTTGGTTTTTTTAATACTTCTTGCCAATTCTTTTGTTTAATCCAAGCATAGTTATCAATCAGCTCTTCCCCATGTAATTTTGTTACATTGGTTTCTTTTCTTAGCTTCGGTATTATATAGTTCATTTATGAATTTTATATTATTAGGTATTATTGTTTTTTTAACTGTATACGGTTTTTTATGGTTAATGGCCAATGTGCAATCAAAAACATTTTCATCATTTTTTAGATTTTCAACAATTATTGTTTCAATTATTGCAATAATTTTTTTATTTTTTGTTGGTAGGTATTTATTATCCCTACCTTTTTTTGCTTTGATCATAAGTGCTCTAAAGAAAAGAGTTTTTAATATTTTTAATATTTTTTATTTATTTAGATTATTTAGCTCACGTGGTAATTCAAATTTTAGTCAATTCAGAAAATCTAGCGTTTCATCCATGGACCCCTCCGAGGCATATGAGGTATTAGGACTTTCTCGGAATTGTTCAAAAAATGACATTCTGCAAGCTCATAAAAAGCTTATATTATCTTTACATCCAGACAAAAGTGGCAATAACTATCTAGCAGGCAAGATTAATCAAGCCAGAGATGTTTTATTAAAATTTCATAAATGAATTTAGATTTTCTCAAAGGTGTTTTTGGTTATTTTTTTATAAAAAATAAAATCATAGGTTTTTTAATATTGCTGCCAATTATTTTAATTATATTTTTATGAAAAAGTTTTTTCTTTTTATTCTTTTAGTGTTTTTGTCAGTTATTGTAGCTGGTTATTTTTCTTTTGATATAATTTTAAAAAAATATTTAATATCATCTATTAGCAAGAAAATTGAAAAAAAAATTTATATTGAAAAAATACAAACACACCTTATCCAAGGAAAAGCTAAAGTTTATAATTTAAAAATAGCAAATAAAAATTCAGAAAATTTTGAGGACTATTTAGTTGAGATTAAAAATTTGTCTATAGATGCAGATATTCTTTCAGTATTTCAAGAAATAGTAAAAATACGTGAATTAAATCTAAACGGAACTAGCATGAATTATAAGGCATCTATAGTAGATGGTAAAATAATTGATAATTTTAATCTAATAAATCAATATTTAGAAAAAAATAAAAAATCAGAAAAAAATTTAAAATTAATCGAAGATAAAAACAAAAAAGATAAAGATGAAATTGTAAAAAATAACTTAGATAATACAAAAGATAAAAATTTTATTATTCAGAAACTTAAAATACCAGAGATTATCATCAATGCTGAAGCAAAAGATTTAAATTTTACAAAGCAATTAAAAATTGACAGCATGGAATTTCAAAATGTTGGTAATACAAAAAATGCAAATCATTTCAAGGATGTATTTGCAATGATAGCTACAAATATCGTAATAAAATTAAATAATGAAACTATTATTAGTAATTTAAAAGAAAAATTTAATAGTAAAATTCAAAAAATATTAGAAAAAGATCAATTGAAAAACAAACTTGAAAATATTTTAAAAGATCCTGAAAAAAAAGAAAAAATATTTAATAAATTAAACAAATTATTTAAATAAATTTTTTAATTGTATTAAAAACTTGATCTGGTGTTATCTTGTTTATTGCTAATGAACCATGCCCAACTCTTTTGATACCGACAGGTGTAATAGGTTTGATCCTTTTGGTGTAACTTGCGTAATTTGCTGGCGTATCTCCAAATAGACCAAAACTCTGAATATCTAGTCCAGCACAAATATGCATAAAGCCCGTATCATTTCCAATATAAATTTTTGATCCATCAACAATGTTAATTGATTTTTTTATATTAAAATCACAAAGTGATTTTATTTTAATTTTAGGAAATTGCTTTATTATTTTTTTAGCAAAACTTTTTTCAAATAAACCCCCAGCCAAAATATAATTGTATTTTTTTTTTGATGATATTTTTTTTATTAAATTGATATAGTTATCCAAGCCCCATTTTTTTGTAGGACCACTTCCTCCTATGCCAAGTACTATATTATTATTTTTTTTTATTTTTCTATTTCTTTTGATTTTATAAAAAAATTTTAAATCTTGGTTTTGTAGCCACAATCTTGTTTGTTGCTTATATTTTTCTACAATATTTTCATTTTTTTTTACTATTCCATAAAAAAATATTTTTTTTACTCCAGCCAATTTACAAATGATCGGATATCTTGCCCCATAATGAAATATAAAGACTTTTGAATATTGATTTTTTTTTATTAGTTCCATTAATTGTTTATTGGAGTTGTTCAAGTCCTCTAAAAAAAAAATTTGATTTATTTGATTATCTTCTAAAAATATTTCTCTGGAGCACGTTCTTTTTTTTGTAATGATATCTACTTTATAATTTTTGTTATGCTTTGCTATTTCATGTATAGCTGGAGAGAAAACGCACATGTCACCAATACCTGGCCTAGCCTGTATAATTAGTAATTTCATTCGTTAGAAATATAACTTATGCATCAATTAAATAAATTAATTTATTTTAAATTTAGTATTTATTATTTGCTATTTGTATATCGGACTAGTAATTTCCTTTTTTATGGAAATTAGAAAAAATATATTTAAAGAAAAAATTAAAAAGTTTGAAAAACAAATTGGTATTTGGAGTTGTTTAACGAACAACACTGTAGCTGAAATTTTATCCGTAGTTGGCTTTGATTGGATCGTAATCGATATGGAGCATTCTCCAAATGACATTCAAGAAGTTTTAACTCAATTAC
>VTPD01000009.1 GCA_008638015.1 Pelagibacteraceae bacterium
CCAAAAGGACTAAATCCTGCAAAAGCAATTGGGTCGATTAAAAGGATGTTAGTAAGCGCCTAAGAGCATCCTTACTTTAGTTTGACAGTCTGCCATCTAGTATATAATTTTCATTTAAATGAATAATATTTATCACTTCGTTGACGGAAAAGAATTCAAGGGTACTTCTCAAAGGACATCGGATGTTTACAATCCAGCTACAGGTGAAGTTACAGCAAAAGTATATTTAGCCTCCAAAAAAGATCTAGATGAGGTAATTCAGAATTCATTAAAAGCTTCAGTTGGTTGGGCTAATACTCCGGCATTACAAAGAGCTAGAATTCTTTTCAAGTTCAAAGAATTAATTGAAAAAAATGCGGATGAATTAACTAAGCTTATAGTTTCTGAGCATGGAAAAGTTTATAATGATGCACAGGGTTCACTTACAAGAGGGTTAGAGGTAGTTGAGTTTGCGTGTGGTATACCTCATTTATTAAAAGGCGAATTTACTGAAAATGTAGGAAAAGAAGTTGATAGTTGGTCCATGAGACAACCACTCGGTGTTTGTGCTGGAATAACTCCTTTTAATTTTCCTGCGATGGTACCTATGTGGATGTTTCCTATATCAATTGCATGTGGAAATTCCTTCATACTAAAGCCATCTGAAAAAGACCCATCATGTCCTTTGTTATTGGCTAAATTGTTTAAAGAAGCAGGATTGCCAGATGGCGTATTTAATGTTGTGAATGGAGATAAAGAAGTAGTCGATGGTTTATTAGAAAGCAAAGGAGTAAGTGCAATAAGTTTTGTTGGTTCGACTCCAATTGCAAAATATATTTACGAAAACGCTGCAAAAAATGAAAAAAGAGTTCAAGCTTTAGGAGGAGCAAAAAATCATTGTGTAGTCATGCCAGACTCTGATCTTGATCAAGCAGTGAATGGTTTGATGGGAGCAGCATATGGTTCAGCAGGTGAAAGATGTATGGCACAATCAGTAGCTGTGGCAGTAGGCAATGTAGGAGATCAGCTGGTTAGTAAATTAAAAACACAAGTAGAAAAATTAAAAGTTGGTCCTGGTATGGATAATAATTCAGAAATGGGTCCTTTAGTTACAAAACAACACTTAGAAAAAGTAAGGGGCTATGTTGATATTGGTGAAAAAGAGGGAGCGAAATTAGTTGTAGATGGAAGAAATATTAAACTCCAAGGATATGAAAATGGTTTTTATATTGGAGGATGTTTATTTGATCATGTCACAGAAGATATGACTATTTATAAAGAAGAAATTTTCGGACCAGTTTTGTCAGTTGTTAGAGTAAAAGATTTTGATAGTGCTGTTAAACTTATTAATAATCATGAGTATGGAAATGGTGTAAGTATTTTTACTAGAGACGGAGATTCAGCAAGAACTTTTGCAAGTAAAATTCAGGTTGGAATGGTAGGAGTTAATATTCCCATTCCCGTACCAATGGCTTTTCATAGCTTTGGAGGCTGGAAAAGATCTTTATTTGGTGATCAACATATGCACGGAATGGAAGGTGTACGGTTTTATACTAAGTTAAAAACAATTACTTCTCGTTGGCCATCAGGTTTAAGAACAGACCCTGAGTTTATTATGCCAACCATGAAATAATTAAATGAAAAAATATTTTTTTTTATTTTTATTTTTTTTTTTAAATTTTAATTTTTCAAAAGCATATTCACAAGAACCTTTATCTGAGTACTTATCTAAAAATGATCTTGATAAGATAGATGTTCAAATACAAATGTTACATAGATGTAGTGCTGTATATGCCTATGCATCTTTTATCTTGAAAGACAAAGATTTAATTAATTCAAAAAATTTTATAGAAAAATCTAACAAGATTTTATTTAAAGCAAATGACCTATCTGTTGAGCTCCGTAAGTCAAAACTTGAAGATGAACAAAAAAAAGCAGAAAAAATAAGAAATGAGTTATTAGAGAAATATGTTCAATCAGGTAAGGAAAATTGGGAAAAAAATAAATCACATTACAAAAATTCCTATATCGAAATAGATATGGGCATTTGTGGAAAACTTACACAAAGTTAATAAAATTTTACAAAAATACTCGTAAATAAACACATAATAAGTATTAATTTTTATTGAATGAGTTTTCATAATCCTTTATCTATGTCCACTTCATGAGAAAAAAAATTTCACTAATCGGAGCTGGTCAAATAGGGGGAACTTTAGCTCATTTAATCGCGACCAAAGAACTAGCAGACGTTGTCTTATTTGATGTTGCTGAAGGAATTGCAAAAGGTAAAGCGCTAGATATTTCTCAATCATTAGCTATTGACGGTGCCAATGTAAATTTAATTGGAACCAATAATTACGAGGATACAAAAAATTCTGATGTCATAATTATTACTGCTGGTGTTCCAAGAAAGCCAGGTATGACTAGAGATGATTTATTGGGGATTAATTTAAAAATTATTAAACAAGTTGCGGAAGGAATTAAAAATACTTCTCCAAATGCTTTTGTGATTTGTATTACAAATCCTTTAGACGTAATTGTTATGGCTTTACAAAAATACTCAGGCTTACCAAAAAATAAAGTGGTAGGTATGGCAGGTGTCTTGGACTCTTCAAGATTCAAGCATTTTTTATCCCAAGAATTACAAGTTCCTATTAAAGATATTGATACTTTTGTACTGGGTGGTCACGGCGATACTATGGTTCCAATGCCAAATAGAACGAAAGTTAGCGGTAAAGCTTTAATGGATTATGTAAAAGAAGGAAAAATTTCACAAGAAAGATTGAATGAAATTATCGACCGAACAAGAAATGGCGGAGCAGAAATAGTTAAATATTTAGAAAAAGGATCCGCTTTTTATGCTCCAGCAGCATCAGGTGTGGAGATGGCAGAATCTTATCTTAAAGATCAAAAGAAAAACTTACCATGTGCTGCGTACTTAGATGGAGAGTATGGTGTTAAAGATTTATACTTGGGTGTTCCAGTTATTATTGGGTCAAATGGAATTGAAAAAGTAGAAATACTAGAATTAGATACAGAGGAAAGAAAATATTTTGATATTTCTTTGGCTGCAGTAAAAGATCTTTTTGAAGCAGCTAAAAAAATTGATCCAAGTCTTTCATAAATGAACATTCACGAGCACCAAGCAAAAAATTTACTTAAAAAATTTGGAGCCCCCGTCCCAGTAGGAGAACCAATTTTTGCTCTGGATGAAATCGATGAAAAGGTAAAAAAAATCAAAACAAGCAAAATAGTGTTAAAAGCACAAATTCATGCTGGTGGAAGAGGTAAGGCAGGTGGAGTTAAAGTTGTTGATAGTATTGAAAAACTAAAAGAAGAAGCTAAAGTTTTGCTGGGAAAGGTTCTTGTCACCCATCAAACTGGACCACAAGGAAGAGAAGTAAAGAGACTTTATATTGAAGAGGCATCTGAAATTGAAAAAGAATTTTATTTGTCATGCTTAGTAGATAGAGCAAGCTCTAAAATTGCTTTTATTTCTAGTGCTGAAGGCGGAATGGATATCGAAGAAGTTGCAAGCAAAACACCTGAAAAAATTATAACTACTAGAGTTAGTCTTGATGGTTTAATCAAAGAAGATATTGAAAAAGTATTAAGCCCTTATCATTTGCCAGATGAAGCAAAAGAACAGGCTCATAAATTAGTTCAATCTCTTTATGATGCATTAATAAATACAGACGCAAATCTTATTGAAATCAATCCATTAATTTTAACTAAAAATAATCAGGTTCTCTGCTTGGATGCAAAAATGAATTTTGATGACAATGCTCTTTATAGACATCCAGATGTTGTAGAATTAAGGGACTTGAATGAAGAAGATCCAATGGAAATTGAAGCAAGTAAATTTGATCTTGCATATATTAAATTAGATGGAGCAATTGGGTGTATGGTCAATGGGGCGGGTCTTGCGATGGCTACCATGGATATTATTAAGTTATATGGTTCAGAACCTGCAAATTTTTTAGATGTTGGTGGAGGCGCCTCTAAAGAAAAAGTATCAGCAGCATTTAAAATAATTTTGTCGGATAAAAATGTAAAAGGAATATTAATTAATATTTTTGGTGGGATTATGAGGTGTGATGTGATTGCAGAAGGTGTAATTGAAGCAGCCAAAGCAACCAACTTATCTGTGCCATTAGTTGTTAGACTTGCAGGAACAAAATTCGAGGAAGGAAAAAAATTATTAGAAACATCTGGCTTGAAAATTATTCCAGCTAATAATTTAGCAGAGGCTGCAAAAAAAATAGTTGAGGCAATTAAATAATGTCAGTTCTAGTTAATAAAAATACAAAAGTGATTTGCCAGGGATTCACGGGAGCACATGGTACTTTTCACTCTGAACAAGCTATAGCATATGGAACTAATTTAGTAGGTGGAGTAACTCCTAAAAAAGGAGGACAAACACATTTGGGTAAACCAGTTTTTAATACAGTTGCTGAAGCAGTTAATAAAACACAAGCTGATGCTACAATGATTTATGTTCCTGCAAAATTTGCTGCCGCTGCAATTATAGAAGCGATAGAAAGTGAAATACCTTTAATTGTATGTATTACAGAGGGAATTCCAATTTTAGATATGATTAAAGTTAAAGAAAAATTAAAAGGATCTAAATCAAGACTAATTGGTCCAAATTGTCCAGGAATTATAACACCAGATGAATGTAAAATTGGAATTATGCCAGGTCACATTCATAAAAAAGGGTCCGTGGGAATTGTTTCAAGATCAGGGACATTAACCTATGAAGCTGTTGCGCAAACTTCAGAAATTGGACTTGGCCAATCAACTTGTATTGGCATAGGCGGAGATCCTATTAACGGAACTAATTTTATTGATTGTTTAGATTTATTTTTAAAAGATGATGAGACACAATCAATCATCATGATCGGAGAAATTGGAGGAACAGCCGAGGAAGAAGCTGCTCAGTTTATAAAAGATTCAAAAACTACAAAGCCAGTTATTGGCTTTATTGCAGGTCTTACAGCACCTCCAGGAAGAAGAATGGGTCACGCTGGCGCAATTATAGCTGGCGGAAAAGGTGGCGCGATGGATAAAATTGAAAAAATGAAGTCTTGCGGTATTACAGTTACAGACTCACCAGCAGAAATAGGAAAAACATTAAAGACTAAATTACAAGGTTAATATATATTTATAGAAGTAAAAATGTCTTCTTCAAAAAATAAAATTTTCCAAACTACTTCCTTTTTAGAGGGCAGCAATTCTTCTTACATAGAAGAACTTTATGATAAATATGCCAAGGATCCAAACTCCATTCAAGAAAGTTGGAGAGAGTTTTTTTCTGGCTTATCAGAAAGTAAACAGCTTATAGAAAAAGAGGCTTCAGGTGCTTCTTGGAAGCCAACTAATTTAAAAAATAATCAAAATGGAGATCTCGATCATTATGAAAAACTGCTTCCTGAGATAAATGTATTAGAGTTAAAAAATAAAATTGTTGAAGATAAGCAATTTGATAGTGTTAGCGCTGAAGTTGCCACAAAAGATTCTGTTAGAGCGATCATGATGATTAGGGCCTACCGAATTAGAGGTCATTTAATTGCAGATTTAGATCCACTTGGTTTAACAAAGAGCGAAAGCCATCCTGAGCTTAACCCTGAAACCTATGGTTTTTCTGCAAAAGACAGAGACAGAAAAATTTTTTTAGATGATGTATTGGGACTTAAATATGCAACTGTAAATGAAATTTTAGCTATTCTATTGAGAACCTACTGTTCAAAAGTAGGAGTGGAGTATATGCACATGACAGATCCAGATGAAAAAAGCTGGATACAACATCGAATTGAAGGTGAAGATAGATATATTTCTTTCACCGTAGAGGGTAAGAAAGCTATTCTGAATCGTTTGTTAGAGTCAGAAGGTTTTGAAAAATATTTACATACTAAATTTGTTGGAACAAAGAGATTTGGTCTAGACGGTTGCGAGTCATTAATTCCTGCAATGGAACAAATTATTAAGCGTGGTGGTGCATTAGGCGCATTAGAAGTAAAAATTGGAATGCCACACAGAGGTAGATTAAATATTCTAACTAATGTTCTTCAAAAACCTTTAAAAAAAATGTTTAAAGAATTTTCTGGGGAACCAGGGCCGGCAAGTGGAGGAGTATCAGGAGATGTTAAATATCACTTAGGAGCTTCAGCAGACCGTGAATTTGATGGAAATAAAATACATGTGAGTTTAACCGCCAATCCATCTCATTTAGAAGCTGTGAACCCTGTAGTTTTAGGACAAACTAGAGGAAAGCAATTTTTTCACAAAGATAAAGAAAGAAAAAAAGTAATACCAATTTTGTTACATGGTGATGCAGCTTTTGCTGGTCAAGGAGTTGTAGCTGAATGTTTTGCTATGTCCGGTGTTCCAGGACATAATATTGGTGGTACCATTCATATAATTGTTAACAATCAAATTGGTTTTACAACAACTCCAACTTTTGCAAGATCTTCACCATACCCATCGGAGGTAGCAAAAATGGTTCAGGCTCCAATTTTTCACGTTAATGGCGATGACGCTGAAGCAGTTGTTTATGTTGCTAAAATAGCAACTGAGTATAGGCAAACATTTGGTCGCGATGTTGTAATTGATATCTTTTGTTACAGAAGATTTGGCCACAATGAAGGAGATGAGCCATCATTTACACAGCCGCTCATGTATAAAAAAATTAAAGATCATCCAACAACCTTAGCTCTATATTCACAACAATTAATTAAAGAGGGATTATTTTCAAGAGAAGAAATTGAAAAACAAAAATCTGACTATAAGAAGAAATTAGATCAAGATTTTGAACTATCCAAAAATTATATTTCCAATGAACAAGACTGGTTTACTGGAACATGGTCTAAATTTACCACTGAAGTGGGATCAGATAGACGGGGTATTACAGGAGTTGATCTCAAAGAAATAAAAAAAGTGGGAAAAAAATTATGTGAAATACCAGATAATTTTAATGCACATCCTACAATAAAAAGAATTTTTGAAGCTAAGAAAAAAATGTTTGAAACAGGAAAAGGATTTGATTGGGCTACTGCAGAAAGTTTAGCTTTTGGAACATTGTTAGATGAAGGTTATCCTGTAAGACTAGTAGGTCAAGATTCAGTAAGAGGAACTTTCAGTCAAAGACACGCTGGATTGACTGATCAAGAAACAGGAGAAAAATTTTTTCCATTAAAAAATATAAGTAAAAAACAAGCTAAATTAGAAATTATAGATAGTTTGCTATCAGAAATGGGAGTTTTAGGATTTGAATATGGATATTCTTTAGTAGAACCTGATACGTTAGTTGCTTGGGAAGCTCAATTTGGTGATTTTGCAAATGGCGCCCAAGTTATTTTTGATCAATTTATTAGCTCAGGAGAAAAAAAATGGACTAGAGCTAGCGGTTTAGTGATGTTGCTCCCCCACGGTTATGAAGGACAAGGACCCGAGCACTCATCTGCAAGAATTGAAAGATATTTACAAGCATGTGCCCAAGAAAATATGCAAGTAGTTAATTGTACAACCCCGGCAAATTATTTTCATGCATTAAGAAGACAGATTCATAGAACTTTTAGAAAACCACTAATAATATTTACTCCTAAGTCCTTACTAAGGCATAAAAAGTGTGTTTCAGAAATTGAAGATTTTTCTAAACATAATTCATTTCATCGAGTGTTGCCAGATCATGCTGAGTTTCCAGAATATAAACTTATTAAATTAGCTCCTGATAAAGAAATTAAAAGAGTGGTACTTTGTTCGGGTAAGGTTTATTTTGATTTACTAGAGGAAAGACAAAAAGTTAAAGACAATAGAGTTCAACTTGTTAGAATTGAACAGCTATATCCTTTCCCAGCAAAAACATTAGCTAAACATATAAAAAGATTTGTAAATGCTGATCAATATATTTGGTGCCAAGAGGAGCCACAAAATATGGGTTGTTGGAATACAGTTGAAAGATATATAAATTGGACACTAGATTATATAAATGCAAAAACAAAAACAGTTAAGTACGTTGGTCGTAAACCATCTGCTTCTACTGCAACAGGATATTTAAAAAAACATGTTGCTCAACAACAAGAAATTGTTACAAAAGCTTTAACTATATAAATGGCTGATAAAATTATTGTTCCAACATTAGGTGAATCTTTAACTGAAGCAACAGTTGCTAAGTGGTTAAAAAAAGTTGGAGATCCAGTTCAAATGGATGAGGCAATTGTTGAGTTAGAAACTGACAAAGTAAGTGTTGAAGTAACCGCTCCTAAGTCTGGAGTTATTAGTTCAATTATTGCAAAGGAAGGTTCTACTGTAAAAGTAGGCGGAGAACTTGGACAAGTAGATACATCGGCAAAAGCAGGAAGTAGTCCAAAAAAAGTTGAAGCTGACAATGTACCTTCTGTAAAAACTGAAGCTCAACCAATTAAAGCAGCTAGTAAAAAGGATGAGTTATCACCTGCAGTAAAAAGAATTGTAGAAGAAAAGAAAATTGACATTTCCTCTATTGAAGGCACGGGTAAAGATGGAAGAATTTTAAAAGGAGACTTAGTTGGATTGATGGGCTTTAGTCCTTCGCCAAATAAGAAAAAAATAGAAAAAGGTGAAGAAGAAAGAGTTAAAATGACTCGTCTCCGATCCACAATAGCAAAAAGACTTAAAGAAGCTCAAAATAATGCAGCAATGTTAACGACTTTTAACGAAGTCGATATGTCAATGATTATTCAAATTAGAAAAGATAATAAAGAGGAATTTGAAAAAAGATATGGAACCAAACTGGGTTTCATGTCATTTTTTGTAAAAGCTTGTGTGAATGCATTACAGACATACCCATCTGTGAATGCAGAAATTCAAGGTGAGGATATTGTATACAAAAATTATTATAATATTGGTGTAGCTGTAGGAACAGATAAAGGACTAGTTGTTCCAGTTTTAACAAATGCCGATGAGCTGAGTTTTGCAGAAATAGAAAAAGAAATTATTAATTTAGGTAACAAAGCTAAAAATAATCAACTTACAATTGATGAGTTACAAGGTGGAACCTTTACCATTACAAATGGTGGAATATATGGCTCTATGTTGTCTACCCCCATTATTAATCCTCCACAGTCTGGAGTGTTAGGAATGCATAACATTGTCCAAAGGGCAGTAGTCATAAATGGAAAAATTGAAATTAGACCAATAATGTATTTGGCTTTATCTTATGATCACAGACTGATTGATGGCAAAGAGGCAGTTTCGTTCTTAGTAAGAGTTAAAGAAATTTTAGAAGATCCAAGAAGATTATTTTTAAATTTATAAATTATGGAAGAATTTGATGTAGTAGTAATAGGTGGAGGTCCCGGTGGCTACGTTTGTGCCATTAGAGCCGCTCAATTAGGAAATAAAACAGCATGCATTGAATCTAGAGGAGCTCTTGGTGGAACATGCTTAAATGTAGGATGTATACCATCTAAATCTTTATTGCATGCTTCAGAAATGTATAGCAAAGCACAAAATGAATTTAAGCATATTGGAATTAATACCGGAACACTTTCATTAGATCTTGCAAAGATGATGGATCATAAAGCAAAGTCAGTAGAGGGATTAACAAAAGGAATAGAATTTTTATTTAAAAAAAACAAAGTTTCATATTTAAAAGGTCATGGTAGCTTTAAAGATAATAATACGATTACAGTTAAAGAATCCAACGGATCTACAAAAGAAATAAAAGCAAAAAATATTGTCATTGCAACAGGTTCGTCAGTACTCTCTTTGCCTAATATCAAAGTTGATGAAGAAATTATTGTATCGTCCACTGGAGCATTATCTTTGAAGCAAGTTCCTAAAAAAATGATCATCATCGGAGGCGGAGTAATTGGCTTAGAAATGGGTTCTGTTTGGTTAAGATTAGGAGCGGAAGTAGAAGTGATAGAATATATGGATCATATTACTCCAGGAATGGATAGAGAAATTTGTGACAATTTTTTAAAAATTTTAAAAAAACAAGGAATGAAGTTCCACTTATCTAGCAAGGTTTTGGATGTAAAAAAACACTCAAATGGTGCGATTGTTACTGTTGAAACTGGTGGAAAAACAGTAGAAATGGAAAGTGATATTGTCCTCATGTCTGTTGGAAGAAAACCAAACACCGATGGCTTAAACTTAGAAGCTGTTGGAATTAAAACAGATCCTAAGGGAAGAATTTCAGTGGATAAAAAATTAAAAACAAGTGTTGGAAATATTTATGCAATCGGCGATGTAATTGAGGGTCCAATGTTAGCCCACAAAGCTGAAGATGAAGGAATGGCAGTTGCAGAATTTATTTCAGGAAAATTTGGACATATTAATTATGATACTATACCTGGCGTAGTTTACACGGCACCAGAAGTTGCTGCTGTTGGAAAAACAGAGGAAGAACTAAAAAAAGCAGGTATCGAATACAATGTTGGTAAATTTCCATTCATGGCAAATTCTAGGGCAAAGATTAATAATGATGCTGATGGATTTATTAAAATTTTAGCTGATAAAGTTACAGACAAAGTTCTAGGTGTTCATATGATTGGTCCTGATGTTGGAACCATGATTGCAGAAGTTGTTTTAGCTATGGAATTTGGAGCAAGTGCCGAAGATATCGCTAGAACTTGTCATGCGCATCCAACTCTAACTGAAGCTGTCAGAGAGGCAGCGTTAGCAGTTGATAAAAGAGCTATACATTTTTAACTAATTTGTTTTCCGCTTTTTTTCCAATCAGATAAAAACATTTCTAAACCCTGATCAGTTAACTCATGCTTAATAAGTTGTTTAAATATTTTTGGAGGTAATGTTACTACATCTGCTCCAATTTTTGCGACTTCTGTAACATGTTCTGCAGATCTAATAGATGCTGCTAAAATTTGAGTTTTAAAATTATAATTTTGATAAATTGTTTTTATATTTCTAATAAGTTCTATTCCGCTCTCTCCAATATCATCTAATCTTCCCATAAATGGAGATACATAGGTTGCACCCGCTTTGGCAGCTAAGATTGCCTGACTTGGAGAAAAACAAAGCGTTACATTAGTTTTAATTTTCTTTTTAGCAAGATAGTTGCAAGCAAGAAGCCCATCATCTGTAAGAGGTATTTTAATAATAATATTTTTTGCAATTTTTCTCAAAATATTTGCTTCTATAATCATTTTATCAAATTTGGTTGCTGTAACTTCTGCACTAATAGGACCTTTAACTTCTGATGCAATTGCTTTTAAAATTGTTTTAAAATTTCCACTTTGTTTTGCTAATAAAGAGGGGTTTGTTGTAACACCATCGATTAAATTACTTTTATTTAAAGGTTTTATCTCTTGAATATCTGAGGAGTCTAAAAATATTTTCATAATGGTAACTTATTCTTTAAAAATATATAAATCAATTTTTATATATGAAATTAGATATTTTATTACCTTTAAAATTTAATCATCCATTTACTTATGAGAGTGACCTGCAAACTAAATTGAAAAAAGGAGATTATGTAGTTGTTCCATTTAGAAATAAAAAAATAATGGGTATTGTTTGGGACTGTAATCCAAAAGTCCCATCTAATATTAAAATTAAGAAAATTGTTTCAATATTAAATATACCGGCCATATCTATTTCTAATATAAATTTTATTAAAAAATTTTCTCACTACAATTTAACCAGTCTGGGAATGACACTGAAGCTATTTTTGTATAGCAAGGGTTTAGAAAGTTTCGATAAAAAATTTAATTTTGAACAATTCATCATTAAAAGTTTTAATAATAAAAAATTAAATAAAATTCAGCAGCAGTCTATTAAAAATATAAACAAGTACCTCTCATTTAATGAATACTCCACTACTTTGCTACATGGAATTACTGGATCTGGGAAAACTTTGGTTTATTTTCATTATATTAAAGAAGCTATAACAAAAGGTTTTCAAGTCCTAGTTTTGCTGCCAGAAATTGCATTAACTAAGCAAATTTCTGATCGATTTAAAGAATTTATAGGTCATGAACCTGCGACTTGGCACTCAGGTATAAAAGATAAAGATAAGAAACTAATCTGGAATGGCATCATTCAAAATAAAATTCCTCTTGTAATTGGAGCAAGGTCTTCGATATTTCTTCCATTTCAAAATTTAAAACTAATCATTATCGATGAAGAGCATGACTCATCTTATAAACAAGACGAGGGAGTTATTTACAATGCTAGAGATATGTCGATACTCAAAGCATCAATTGAAAAAATACCAATTTTTTTAATTTCGGCAACACCATCTATAGAAAGTTTTTACAATGCTAAAAAAAGTAAATATCAATATATCCCACTTTCAGAAAGATATAAAAATGTACAATTGGCAAAAACAAAAATTATTAACCTAATATCTTCCCCGCCCTTAAAAGGAAAGTTTGTATCGCAAAGTATTATTCCAGAATTAAGAGGTTTGCTTGAAAAGAAAAATCAAATATTATTTTTTTTAAATCGAAGAGGTTATTCAACCTATATTATTTGTTATCAATGTAATCAAAGATTAATCTGTCCAAATTGTTCTATTGGACTTGTCTATCATCAAGAAAATAATCAAGCCCTCTGTCACTATTGTGATTTTCAAATGCCTCTAAAACGAAAATGCAAGGATGATAAAGATTGCAAATTCAGTTTTTATGGTCTTGGGGTTGAAAAAATATTTGAAGAAGTGAAGGATATTTTTCCTGAAAAAAAAATTCAAATTTTTTCTTCAGACGTAATGCATAGCAACAGTAAATCTAATAATATTATTAATGCAATTGAAAAGGGGGACATTCCTATTTTAGTCGGAACTCAATTAATTTCTAAAGGATTTCATTTTCCAAACTTAAATTGCATTGTTGTTATAAACTCAGATACTAATTTTTTAGGTAGTGATATTAGGGCATCAGAAAAAAATTTTCAGTTATTGCAACAGCTATCAGGAAGAGCTGGTCGTGAAAGTAATGATTCAATTGTTTATTTACAAACTAATGATCCTAAAAATAAAATTTTACGCTCATTATCCAAAGCTGACGTTAATGAATTTTACAAAGAGGAACTAGATTTTAGAAAAAATGCAAATTTACCACCTTTTTCTAAGCTTATTTCTATTATTGTTTCTGGAGCAAATCGTTTTGAAGTGGACAAGGTTTGTAGAAATTTAAAAAATTCTTTTATCATTCAGGATGGTATTCGTATTTATGGACCGGTAACTGCTCCAATTTTTCGTATTAGAAATAAATTTCGAATGAGATTGCTTATTAAATATGATGTAAAATTATCCCCACAAGAGTTTTTAATGAAATGGATTAATAAAAATAAAATAGAGGCAAATATTAAACTAGAGGTTGATGTTGACCCTATTAATTTCCTTTAAAAAGGCTGATTTACCAAAATATCACACTTGATCAGCACTTTTCATTATGCTACCTACAGCCACGCAATAAAGGATTATCTTGGAAAACCAGTCAAATTCATTCTCAGACACAACAGGTAGATATGCAAAGTCTATTTTTCAATTCTCACAAGAAAAGGGAATTTTAAATGAAGTTGAAAATGATTTTATAAAGATTAATGATTGTTTTAAAAATTCTCAAGACTTTAAAAAATTTGTTACCAATCCAACTGTAAAAAAAACTGCAAGATTAAAGATTATTGAAAATTTATCTCAAAAACTTAATTTTAATATTTTTTTTACTAATTTTTTAAAGTTGATAAATGAAAAAGGAAGATTTTTCTTTTTAGAAAGAATTGTAAAAGATTTTTTTTCAATTTTATCTATTAATAAAGGAGAGATCATTGCTGAATTAATTATGGCTAATGAGATTTCTGATGAAAAAAAAGAAGAGATAAAAAAAGATCTTTCGAATATTTATAAAAAAGATATTAAGCTTAATTTTATAATTGACGAAAGTTTAATTACTGGTTCAATTTTAAAAGTTGGCAGTAAAATGATTGATAATTCAGCAAAAAGTAAATTTAACAAGATTTTAAATAATATTTAGGAGATAAAATGAAAATAAACCCATCAGAAGTTACGCAAGTTATTAAAGAACAAATAGCAAATTTTGGTACGGAATCAGAAGTATCTGAAGTTGGCCAGGTCTTATCTGTCGGTGACGGAATTTCAAGGATTTATGGTCTAGATAATGTTCAGGCTGGAGAAATGGTCGAGTTTTCTGATGGTACCAAAGGAATGGCGCTTAACTTAGAAAATGACAACGTGGGTGTCGTTATTTTTGGTGATGACTCAAAAATTAAAGAAGGAGATGTGGTTAAAAGAACAGGTAGCATTGTTGATGTTGCTGTAGGAAAATCTTTATTAGGAAGAGTAGTTGACGGATTGGGAAATCCCATTGATGGCAAGGGTCCAATTGATCCAAACTCAGAAAGAAAAAGGGTAGAAGTTAAAGCTCCTGGAATTATTCCTAGAAAATCGGTTCATGAACCAATGCAAACTGGCTTAAAAGCAATTGATAGTTTAATACCAGTAGGTAGAGGTCAGCGAGAACTTATTATTGGAGACAGACAAACAGGTAAAACAGCTATCGCAATTGATACCATTATTAATCAAAAAGAAATTAATAAATCTGATGACGAATCTAAGAAGCTTTATTGTATTTACGTTGCAATCGGTCAAAAAAGATCAACCGTTGCTCAAATTGTTAAAACTTTAGAAGATTCTGGTGCAATGGATTATACAATTGTAGTTGCGGCTACTGCTTCAGATCCTGCTCCTTTGCAATTTTTAGCTCCTTACATTGGATGTACAATGGGTGAGTATTTCAGAGATAACGGAATGCATGGCTTAATTGTTTATGACGATTTATCAAAACAAGCTGTTGCTTATAGACAGATGTCTTTATTATTAAGAAGACCGCCAGGACGTGAAGCATTTCCTGGAGATGTTTTTTATCTACATAGTCGTTTATTAGAAAGAGCATGTAAACTAAACGATGCTAGTGGCGGTGGATCATTAACAGCATTACCAATTATCGAAACACAAGCAAGTGACGTTTCAGCTTATATTCCAACAAACGTAATATCCATTACAGATGGACAAATATTTTTAGAAACCGAACTATTCTTTAAAGGTATTAGACCTGCTGTTAACGTTGGTATTTCAGTTTCAAGGGTTGGATCTGCAGCACAAATTAAAGCAATGAAACAAGTAGCTGGATCTATTAAATTAGAGTTAGCTCAGTATCGAGAGATGGCTGCATTTGCACAATTTGGTTCAGATTTAGATGCCTCTACTCAGCAGTTATTAAATAGAGGTGCTAAACTTACAGAGCTTTTAAAACAAGGACAATATTCTCCTCTAAAAGTTGAAGAGCAAGTTGTTTCTATTTTTTGTGGTGTGAAAGGTTATTTAGATAATCTTGATATTAATAAAATTAAAGATTTTGAAAGTCAGCTTTTAAGTGAAATTAAATCTAGCGCACCAGAAATTTTGCAAAAAATTAGCTCATCTGGAAAATTAGATGAAGAAAACGAACAAAACCTTAGAACTTTTATTGAGAATTTTAAAAATAAATTTCAAAAATAATGGCTACTTTAAAAGATCTTAGAAATAGAATTAAGAGTGTTAAGTCTACGCAAAAGATCACTAAAGCTATGAAAATGGTTGCAGCTGCTAAATTAAGAAAAGCACAAGAAAGGGCAGAAAAAGGAAGACCATATTCTGATAAAATGAATAGCATTATTTCAAATTTAAAAAATTCTATTACTGATATTAATTCTGCACCAAAGCTTTTAGTTGGGAATGGAAAAGACAAAATCCATTTATGTGTAGTAATGACAGCTGATAGAGGTTTGTGTGGCGGATTTAATACAAATATTTGTCGTAAAGCTAGAACTTTTTTTAATGAAATTATTAAAGCTGGAAAAGAATTAAAAATTATTACAATAGGTAGCAAGGGAAATGATCAGTTAAAAAGAGTATACGGAAAATACATTATTGATAAAATTAGTTTTAAAGATTTAAAACAAATAACGATTAACGAGTCTGATCAAGTTACATCTAAAATAATAGAAATGTTTAATAACGAACAGTTTGATATTTGTACTATTTTCTACAATAAATTTAAAAGTGTAATTTCACAAGAGCCACAAGCTCAACAAATTATTCCTATACAATCCAATGAAGAAACTATTGGCAACGAACAAGATAAAGCTTCATATGAGTATGAGCCTGAAGAGGAAGAAATTTTAGAGAATTTATTGCCAAAAAATATTTCTACTCAAATATTCAAAGCATTTTTAGAAAATGCAGCTAGTGAACAAGGATCAAGAATGTCAGCAATGGATAACGCGACAAGAAATGCAGGGGAATTAATCAATAAATTAACTATAAATTACAACAGAAGCAGACAAGCGGTGATTACTAAAGAACTAATAGAAATCATATCTGGTGCTGAATCTTTGTAGAAAATTAAGGAGAAAGCAAAAAAATGAAAAATAAATTTGGAACAATTACTCAAGTAATTGGTGCGGTAGTTGATGTTAAATTTGAAGAAAACTTACCAGAAATTTTAACGGCACTAGAATGTGATAATGGTGGAACTAGACTTGTTTTAGAAGTTGCTCAGCATTTAGGAGAAAATACAGTTCGAACTATTGCTATGGATACAACAGAAGGATTGAAGAGAGGCGATAAAGTTACAGATACTGGTTCTGCGATTAAAGTTCCAGTTGGACCAGAAACTTTAGGAAGGATTATTAATGTTATTGGTGAGCCTATCGATGAAAGAGGAGAAATTGGTAACAAAGAAAATTGGCCAATTCATAGATCCGCACCTGCTTTTGTTGATCAGTCTACTGAAACAGAAGTTTTAGTAACAGGTATTAAGGTTGTTGATTTGTTAGCTCCATATGCAAGAGGTGGTAAAATTGGTTTATTTGGTGGAGCAGGAGTAGGAAAAACAGTTTTAATTATGGAATTAATTAATAACGTTGCTAAAGCCCACGGTGGATATTCAGTTTTTGCTGGAGTAGGTGAAAGAACTCGAGAAGGAAATGATTTGTATCATGAAATGATCGATTCTGGAGTTATCAAAACAGATGGTCCTGGATCTAAAGCAGCTTTAGTGTACGGTCAAATGAATGAACCTCCTGGAGCAAGAGCAAGGGTAGCATTATCAGGTTTGACAGTGGCTGAGTATTTTAGAGATAAAGAAGGTCAAGACGTGTTGTTTTTCGTAGATAATATTTTTAGATTTACGCAAGCCGGATCAGAGGTGTCCGCATTACTTGGAAGGATTCCTTCAGCGGTAGGTTATCAACCTACTTTAGCTACAGACATGGGAAATTTACAAGAAAGAATTACCACAACAAATAAAGGATCTATCACTTCAGTGCAGGCAATTTATGTACCTGCGGATGACTTAACAGATCCTGCACCAGCGACTTCATTTGCGCACTTAGATGCTACAACAGTTTTATCGAGACAAATTGCTGAGCTAGGTATCTATCCTGCCGTTGATCCATTGGACTCAACTTCAAGAATTCTAGATCCTAGAATTGTTGGTGAAGAGCATTATCGAGTTGCCCGAGAAGTTCAGGAAATATTGCAAACTTATAAATCTTTACAAGATATTATTGCAATCTTAGGAATGGATGAACTATCAGAAGAAGATAAATTAATTGTTGCAAGAGCTAGAAAAATCCAAAGATTTTTATCTCAACCTTTCTTCGTTGCTGAGGTATTTACTGGTTCTCCAGGAAAACTAGTGGATTTAGAATCTACGATAAAAGGTTTTGCTGCTATTTGCAAAGGTGAATACGATCATTTACCTGAAGCTGCATTTTATATGGTTGGCACAATTGAGGAAGCTATAGAAAAAGCAGAAAAAATGGCAAAAGAAGCTGCTGCTTAAATGAGCGAGACTATACAGTTAGATATTGTAACTCCTGAAAAAAAAATTTTTTCAGATAAGGGAATCGAGAGTGTTACAGTACCTGGGATAGAAGGTGACATGGGTATTTTGCCCAATCATATTCCTATTATTACATTTTTAAAATCTGGAAAAATTTTTATAGAAAGTTCTGGAAAGCAGATATCTTATTTTATTTCAGATGGTGTTTTAGAGTTTAATAATAACTTGCTAACTATTTTAGCTTCTGAAATTTATGATTTAGAAAGTATTAGCGCCAAGGATATTGAATATCTAAAAATTAAAGCAAAAGAAAAAAATAGTAAACAAGATTTGACTGACAATGAAATATTTTTAGCTAATAAATTTCAAGAGGAAGTTGAGTTGTTATCTAGTTCTAAATAAATTCTTTAAATTCAAGAATAAGTTTCTCATAAAGTCCTCTTTTAAAAGGAACAATAAGTTCGGGAAGTTTTTTTGCCTCTATCCATCTCCACTCTTTAAATTCCGGATGTTTTTGATTTAGGTTAATTTCTTTTTCATCTCCTGTGAATTGAACTAAAAACCAAGTCTGATTTTGACCTCCATATTTGCCCTTCCATAATTTGCCTATTAAATTTTTAGGTAGATCATAGATATGTTCGAAAGCAGATTGTTTGATTATTTTTATAGACGATATTCCTGTTTCTTCCTTTAATTCCCTCTTCATCGCATTAATAACATTTTCACCCTTATCAATTCCACCTTGTGGCATTTGCCATGCTTCTGCATTATCAATTCTTTTACCAACAAAAACTTTTTTTTGTTTATTAATAAGCATTATTCCAACACCCTTACGATAGGGTAATTTTTTTTTATCTGTCATTTAAATTAATTACCCTCTAAAAAGATTTAAAGCATATTCCAGCTGGTTATCATTCATTCCGTCTCCAATCTTAAAATTTTCTTTTTTTTCTTTGACGGTAATATCTGGATCAACACCCACTTCCGAAATCGATGTTCCCGATGGTAAATAATATTTGGCAGTTGTAAGTCTTAATGCGCCTTTATTTTTTAAAGGCATAATAGTTTGCACTGAACCTTTTCCAAACGTTTTTTCTCCAAGTAAAATTGCTCTTTTATTATCTTTAAGTGCTCCAGACACTATTTCTGAAGCTGAAGCAGACCCTTTATTTATTAAGACTATCAATGGCTTTTCATTGATAAGGTCTCCCTTGCGAGCAGTATAAATACGAATATCATTTTTATCTCTTCCACGAGTCGATACAATTTCACCGCTATCTAAAAATACGTCGGTAATTTTAACAGCTTGAGAAAGTAAGCCTCCAGGGTTATTTCTTAGATCTAAAATATAACCAGTTAAATTTTTATTTTTTTTATTAAGATCTTTAATTTTATTTATTAGCTGGTCACCGCTTTGTTCATTAAAAGCTCTTAGTCTAATGTAGCCAACATTTTCTTTTATTGCTGAGGATACTTCTCGAACTTTAATTTTATCCCTTGTAATTGTAAATTTTAAGTCCTCTTCAACATCAACCCTTCTTACTGTTAAATTAATAGATGTCCCAATTTTTCCTCGCATTAAATTTACTGCCTCCATTAAATTTAACCCTTTAACTTGCTTGCCATTAATTTGAATTATGTAGTCTCCTGCCTTCATGCCAGCCTTATCTGCTGGAGTGCCTTCGATAGGTGTAATTACTTTTACAAATCCACTCTCCATTGTAATTTCTATTCCTAAACCACCAAATTCTCCTTTGGTTTCAATATTCATATTTTTAAAACTTTCAGGACTCATGTAAGCAGAAAAGGGGTCTAGAGATTGTAGCATTCCATTAATAGCAGAATCTATCACCTCGCTTTGGTCAACTTCTGTTACGTACTCTTTTTTTATTGTTTCAAGCACATCGCTAAACAAATCTAATTTTTCATAAAGAGGATGACTTGTTTGGGCCAAAGTGGAAGATGAGAAAAAAAAATATACTATAATTAATTTTAAAAAATATTTCATAATAGTTTTAATCTTTGTGGTACGGATGATTTGTAAGTATTGTAGCACATCTGTAAAATTGTTCACATAAAATTACTCTAGTTAAAGAATGAGAAAAAGTAAAATTACTTAAAGAAATAGTTTCAACATCTTGAAAATTAAATGAAATACCTTCTGGTCTTCCTATAAAAAGATATAAATTTTTAATATTTTCTTTTAAATAGGACTGAATTTTTTTTGCAAAATTTATACTTGAATACATTTTTCCTTTTTCATCTAAAACAATGAATGTTGTTTGAGGATTTTTTTTACTTAAAATATTATTAATTTCTTTTTTTGAAGCTTGTTTTATTTCAAAAAAACTAATCCCGCTGTTTTTGATTGAGTTAATTCTTTCCGAGTATAGATTGCACAACTCCTTTTCAGGATTTTTATTTATCCTTCCTTCACAAATAACCCATACTTTCATTAAGCGTTTATATTTTGCTTAGGAAGTACGTTTTCCCACATTTTTTCTAAATTATATAAAGATCTTTTTTCAGGATGAAAAATATGCACAACCACTTCAATGGCATCGATTAATTTCCAATCATCACTTTCTTTTCCTTCTATTGTGCAATGTTTTAATCCTGATTGTTTTAATTGTTGTAATAAAATTTCTGATACTGCTTGAATATGTCTTGATGAGGTTCCGCTCGCCACAACCATATAGTCAGCTATAGAGCTTTTATCTTTCAGGTCAATGGTGGTAATATTGGTTGCTTTGTTATCGTCTAAAATTTTTTTTATTTGTATTAATAGTTCTGTATTTTGATTATTATCCATTATCTATTTTAATCTATAAACTATTTCTTATCATTGAAGAAGATAGATTAATTCCTTTAATATTTAAATAAATCCACTTATTCTCAGTATAATTATTTTCTTTTAGTTGTGTTAAATTTATTTTTAATTTTTTGTGTTGTTTGGCTAATTTAGATTGTAAAGCTTTTATTTTATAACCTGGCCGATGCATTACTATAATTATACACTTTTTTAAAATTGTTTTATAATTTTTCCATTTATGAAAATGAACTAAGTTATCTGCTCCAATGATAAAAAATAAGACTGAATTTTTTTCTATTTCTTTTATGAAATTTATTTCATTAATACTGTAATTCAATTTTTGAGATTTATTTTTTTTTAAAACTAAAATTTTTTTATTTTTTTTTATAATTTTTTTTGCAAGTAGCATCCTTTGATTGATGGTTAGTTTTGGCTTTAACTGTTTTAAAGGATTTTGATTTGCAATACTCCAGTATAGGTTATGAAGCTTTAAAATATTTATTGCCGCACGAGATATATGTAAGTGTCCTTTGTGAGGAGGATCAAATGTTCCGCCCAACAATCCAATTTTATGCTTGTTTATAATTTTCAAGGTCTAATTGCACCTTTGCTTTTCACAATATACTTATATGTTGTGAGCTGTTCTAGTCCCACCGGTCCTCTAGGATGCATTTTATTGGTAGAAATTCCTACTTCTGCACCAAGTCCAAATTCATAACCATCAGCAAATTGTGTGGATGTATTGTGCATTACAATAGCGCTAGTTACCTGATTTAAAAACTGTTTAGCGGACTGTTGATTGTTAGTTACAATAGACTCAGTATGGTTTGTTCCATATTTTTTTATATGTGCAATTGCCTCATCAATATTATTTACTATTTTTACCGAGATAATTGAATCTAGATATTCTGTTTTCCAATCATTCTCCTTAGCAGCTGTGGCTAATTTAAAATATTTTTTTACTATCTTATCTCCAATAATTTTACATTTATTTTTATGTAATAAATTTAGTATTGGCAAAAGATGTGTTTTAACTATTTTTTTATGAATCAACAATGTTTCTGTAGCTCCACAAATGCTAGTTCTACGCATTTTTGCGTTTAAAGTTATTTTTTTTGCCATCTCTAAATTTGCATCTTGATCGATGTATAAATGACAAAGACCTTCAAGGTGACCAATAACAGGAACTGTCGAAAATTTTAATACCTTTGCTACTAAATTTTTTCCACCCCTTGGCACAATAACATCAATATACGATTTCATATTGGACAATAAATAATCCACGTAAGTTCTGTCAGTTTTATTAATAAGTTGAATACAATTTGGGTTTATTTTATTTTTTTTTAAAACCTCTCTAAATAAATTTGACAAAATAGTATTAGAGTAAAAAGCTTCAGAGCCACCTCTTAAAATAGCTGTATTACCTGATTTAAAGCATAAGATTGAAATATCTGCAGTTACATTTGGTCTTGCCTCATAAATGACTCCAATAACACCAATTGGCATAGTTATTTTTTGGATATGAAGTCCATTTTTTCTTTTGGAGGTACTTATTATTTTGCCACAAGGATCTTTAAGTTTAATAACTTCTTTTATAGATTTGATTATAGAGTTAATTCTAGATTCATCTAAAATAGATCTTTCTATTAAGTTTGATTTAATCTTCTTTTTTTTAGCATTCTTAATATCAATTTTATTTTGGTTAATAATTTTATTTTTATTACTATTTATAATTTTAATATAATCATACAAAACTTTATTTTTTATTTTTTCATCAAGATTAAATATTGACTTTGAAGCCTCTAGTGATTTTTTACCTAATTGATCTAAATATAAATTGCGTTTCATATATTTTTTTCTTTTACTAAATTGTCAATATGAATTACCTCACCGCGTGAAGAATATCCTAAAATAACATTAATCTGCTGGCTTTTTAAACCTTTAATTTTTTGAATATCTTCACTTGAATACGAAGTAACGCCAACACCTAATTTTTTTTTATCAAGATTTAAAATGGTTACAGTATCACCTCTTTGAAAAGACCCTGAAACGTTAACAATTCCAACTGGTAATAAACTTTTTCCGTTAAGCAGTGCATTTGCAGCTCCAGCATCTACTTCTAAAGATCCTTTAGTTTTGATTGTTCCCAAAATCCACTTTTGTTTTGCGTTAAATGAATTAATTTGAGGTACAAACCAAGTATATTTTTTTTTCTTAATAATATTTTTGATTGGGTGATTAACTTTTCCTGAAGCAATAATCATATTACATCCAGAATTAACACAAATTTTAGCTGCTTCAATTTTAGTAATCATGCCACCTGATCCATAGTCACTAGTACTTTTGGTTGCTATTTTTTCTATAGAAGAATCAATGGTAGTTACTTTTTGAATTAATTCTGCATTTTTATTTTTATTTGGATTACTTGTGTAAAGTCCTTCAATATCCGATAACATAATTAAAGTGTCAGCATTGGAAATTTGAGCTACTCTTGCAGCTAATCTGTCATTATCGCCATATCTAATTTCACTTGTAGCAGTCGTGTCATTTTCATTAACGATTGGTACAATGTTCATTTTTAAAAGATTAAAAATAGTATCTTTGGCATTTAAAGAACGTCTTCTATTTTCCGTATCATCTAAGGTTAATAAAATTTGACCTATTTTAATTTTTTTTTTTAAAAATGATTTTTTAAAAAGGTTCATTAATTCAATCTGACCAACGGCAGCCACTGCCTGAAACTCATTCAATTTTAATTTTTTTTTATTTTTTTTTAAAAACTTACATCCCAAAGCGATAGCACCTGAAGTAACAATTATAATTTGTATTTTTTTTTTAATTAAATAAAAAACATCTTCAATTAATTTATCTACCCAGTTAGTTTTTAAGTTTCCTGACTCATTAATTAATATTGAAGATCCAATTTTAATTACGATTTTTTTTGAATTAAGAATTTCCATTATAAAGACCTTAGCACTTCCTTAATATTCTGTTTTTTTAATATAGATATTTGAAAAAACTTTTTTTTATAAAATTTTTTAAATTCTTTAATTTTATTATTTTTTTCCTCTTCAGTTAGTAAGTCTATTTTATTAAATACAACAATTTCTTTTTTTTTAGTAAGTTTTTCGCTATATTGACTCAATTCTTCTCTAATAATCTTATATTTATTAATTAAATCATCTTCATTAATATCAATTATATGTAGTAAGCTTTTGCATCTTTCTACATGTTTTAGAAATTTATCGCCTAGTCCTATCCCTTTATGAGCACCCTCAATTAGACCTGGAATATCAGCCATTACAATTTCTTTATCATCAAACTGGACTACACCTAAGTTTGGTTTCAATGTCGTGAATGGGTAATCCGCAATTTTTGGTCTTGCTTTAGTTGAAATAGTTAAAAAACTTGATTTGCCAGCATTAGGAAATCCTATCAGACCAACATCTGCAATAATTTTAAGCTCAAGCCAAACAGATATCTCTTCTCCTGATTTGCCTTTAGTAAATTTTCTTGGTGCTCTATTTGTTGAACTTTTAAATTTAGTATTTCCAACTCCTCCCTTACCACCTTTGGCCAAAATAAATTCTTCATTTTCTTTTGTAAAATCATAAATTAAGGTTTTTTTGTCCTCTGCGTATACTTGTGTACCTAGTGGTACCCTTAAATATAAATCTTTTCCCCCATGACCAGTCTTATTATTAGATCCTCCCTTGTCACCATTTTCTGATTTAAAATGTTGTGCAAATCTAAAGTCAATTAATGTATTGAGTCCATTAACAGCTTTTAAAATGACAGACCCTCCATCTCCGCCATCTCCACCATTAGGGCCTCCGTATTCAATAAACTTTTCTCTTCTAAAACTGGCAATTCCATTTCCTCCATCACCAGCCTTAACAAAGATTTTAGCTTGATCTAAAAATTTCATATAAAAAATTTGTAAAAAATTAATTCTTTTAAAAAAGAATTATTTAATTTAGTGAGGGATAACTGAAATATATTTTTTTCCAAACTTTTTAGTCTGAAATTTTACTCGTCCGCTTACTTTAGCGTATATTGTATGATCTTTTCCCATGCCAACATTTAGACCTGGGTACATTTTTGTTCCTCTTTGTCTAAGAATGATGTTACCTGGAATTACGACTTGCTCGCCGTACTTTTTAACTCCAAGTCTTCGACCAGCACTATCTCTTCCGTTTCTAGTTGATCCGCCTGCTTTTTTCGTTGCCATAGTAAAATCTTATATCAGTTATTTTGTGGTTTTTTCAACCGTTTTATTTTCTTTATCTTCTTTAGTTTTAACAGTTTCTTTTTTTTCTAAACTTGCCTCAGATAATAATTTTCCATTTTTTCCAAAAATTTTCATGATTTGAACTACAGAAATTTGTTGTCTGTGCCCTTTTTTTCTTCGAGAATTTTGTCTTCTTCTTTTTTTAAATACGATTACAGTTCTATTTTTAGTTTGATTTAGGATTTTTCCTTGGACTTTTGCTCCTTCAACTATTGGTTCTCCGATATCAATTTCATTATCTTTGTTAGTTAACAAAACCTGATCAAACTCTACTACTTCGCCCTCGTTAGTTGATAGTTTTTCTAACCTAAGCTTGTCATTAGCTGAAACTTTATATTGTTTACCACCTGTATTGATTACTGCGAATGTCATTATTTATCCTTTAAAGTAGGGGCAATATATCCAGCAAGGTTATCATGTCAAGTTGATAGATCTTAAAAAACTAAAAATTATCCTTGAGTTTCCTCAATTTTATGAAGACTTCTATGTCAGAGCTATTTTCTAGACTTAGATTTTTTCTTATTTCCCTATTATCACAACGTAAAAAAATATTGGTATCTATTTCATTTTTAATAGTTGTTGGAATAGTAGGTAGATTTTTTGATCTAAGTGTTTTTATTTCATTAACTCTTTTTTCAAGCGTCTTATTACTTGGATCATATGCTATACAAAATTTTGCATTTGAGGCAGTATATTCATGGCCGCAATAAATTATTGTTTCTGCCGGTAGCTTTTTAACTTTCATTACTGAGTGAAACATTTCTTCATAACTTCCTTCAAATACTCTTCCACAACCTAAAGAGAAAAGAGTGTCACCAACAAAGGCAATTTTACTTTTAGTAAAATGAAAAAAAATATGGCCCATTGTGTGCCCGGGAACATGATGAATTTTAATTTCTTCATTTCCAAACATCCACGTCTCTTGGTCTTTTAATGTTATATCAATACCAGGTATTCTAGATTTGTCTTTTTCAAAACCTACAATTTTACATTTATATTTTTCTTTTAATTGCAAATTACCATCTACGTGATCAGCATGATGATGTGTATTTAAAATATAATCAACTGTTAGCTTATTTTTTGTAATAAAATTATCTAATGCACCAAACTCAGCTGGGTCGACAATGCATGTTTTTTTACTATCAGGATCAATAACAAAATAGCTATAGTTGTCAGATAAACATGGAATTAAATTTACATTCATTTTTTTTTTGTATTATAATAATTAGCATGTATCAAGATTTTAATAATTTAAGCGATTTTTACAAAACGAATATTGGTCGAAGTCTAAAAAACTTGATATCAGAAAAAATTAAAAAATATGTTTTTTTGTATGATCATGAGCATGTAGGATTTTTTGGTTTTTCAGAACCGTACTCAGATTTACTTAAAAATAAAAAAATAAAAGTTTTTAATTTTTATCCAGCTAAGTTAGGAATATCAAAAAATAATCCTAAGGAAAATTCTTTAAATATCTTACATGACGAAGAGCAATTACCTGCTGAAGATTTATTTTTTAATCATTTGGTTGGTGTTCATTATATTGAAAATACTAGTAATTTAAAAAAAACTTTAAGGGAGTTATGGAGAGTTTTGGCGCCTGAGGGAAAAATTTATCTTATTATTCCAAATAAAAAATCTTCATGGTCTATGTCTGCGACTAGTCCATTTTCATCAGGATTTGGATTTTCAAAAAAACAAATTTCTGATTTACTAGAAGAAAACTTTTATGATATTCAATTTATTGATAGGTTAGTATACTTCCCGCCATGGAAGCTAAAAATTTTATCCAATCATTATTTATTATTTGAAAAATTAGGATCTTATTTTTGGCGTTTTTTTAATGGAGTTTATTTATGTGTTGCCAAAAAAAGAATTTATTCAACTACTTCCTTAAAACCTTCAGGCATATTACGAAAGACTAAAGTTATTAGTAGATAAATTTTATTTTTGAATTAAAAATATTCCTAATTCAGAAACTAAATTTTTAATTTCCAAATTACTTTTTTGAATATCACTTATTTTTTCTGAAGATACTGATATAGATTTTACAATCTTAATATTATCCAACGCACAAAGATTATAAAAATCTTTAATAGTACACATATGAAGATTGGGCGTATTATACCATGTATAGGGTAGGGTTTTCGTGACTGGCATTTGACCTCCAATGAGAAGGCTTAATCGAACTTTCCAATAACCAAAATTAGGAATGGTGACTATGGCATTTTTAGCAATTCTTAATAACTCATTAATTACTTTTCTTGGATCATAAAATTGTTGAAGTGATTGATTTAAAATTGCAAAGTCAAAAGATGTATCTGGATAGTTTATGAGATCTTTTTCTGCATCTCCTTCAATAACAGCTAGACCTTTGGCCACACTTTCTTGTACTTTTATTTGGTCGATTTCAATTCCCCGACCATCAACTCTTTTGTTTTTCTTTAGGTGCAATAATAATGATCCATCTCCACAACCAACATCAAGAACTCTTGAATTAATATCTATTAAACCAGCAAGAACATCATCTTCAATTTTCATTTTTAAATTCCTCGTAGGTTGAGTCTATAAATCCCTTTAATGTATTAAAAAACGCAGGTTCATTTACTAAAAATGAGTCATGTCCATTATTGGTAACAATTTCAACAAAACTTACTTCTGCGCCAATCGCATTTAACGCAATAACTATTTTTTTACTTTCTGATGTTGGATAAAGCCAATCCGTCGAAAAAGATATAATACAAAATTTAATTTTTGATCCTTCAAAAGCTTTAGCTAAATTACCATTATTTTGTTTATATAAATCAAAATAATCCATAGCTCTTGTAATATAAAGGTATGAGTTAGCATCAAATCTATCAACAAAAGAATAGCCTTGATATTTTAAATAGCTCTCAACTTCAAAATCTGCATCAAAAGAAAATTTTAAATCACCTTTTTCCTGTAATTTTCTTCCAAACTTATTTTGTAGACCTTGTTCTGACAAATAACTTATGTGTCCAGCCATTCTTGCAATAGCCAAACCTTTTCTGGGAACTTTTCCTGATGATATATAATTTCCACTATCCCACTCAGGGTCAGCCATAATTGCCTGTCTAGCCAATTCATTAAATGCTATATTTTGAGCAGAATGACTTGCAGCACATGCAATAGGGATTGCAGAATAAGTTCTTTCTGGAAATAACGTACAAAATTGCAAAGCTTGCATTCCACCCATAGATCCACCTAGCACTGCTAGTGTTTTTTTTATTCCTAATAGATCCAAAAGATGAACTTGAGCAGTAACCATATCCTTTATAGTTACTACAGGAAAATTTAATCCATAGGGTTTATTGGTAGATGGGTCAATTTCTTTAGGACCCGTTGTACCCATACATCCGCCTAGAACATTAGCGCAAATAACAAAATATTTATTGGTATCAATGGCTTTATTTTTTCCTACAGTAAAAGTCCACCATCCTTCTTTTGAGGTTACTGTATTAGTTTCGCAAACAAATTGATCACCAGAAAGTGCATGAAAAACTAAAATAGCATTTGTTTTTGTCTCATTTAATTTGCCATAAGTTTCATAGGCAAGATCAAAACCTTTTAATACAGTTCCACAATCTAATTGAAGGTCTTTATCTATTCTGACTTTTTTTATATTTTCAAAATTTAAATTCATTTTTTTAAAACTATACTTATCGTATAGTTTCCCTTTTTAGCAGTTTGATCGCTCGCAATACGGTTAAATCAGCGCTCGCTAGTTGTACTAAATGCTAATTTTATTGTCAAACTCTGCCTGATTTTTTGATAAAGAATAATAACTATTGTATTAAAGCGGATATTTTAAAACATAATTAAATGAACTTACCAAAAGCAAAAAAAATAGATATTCAAAAATATGAAGGAGGCTTGTCTAAGCTTGCCAATATAACAGATGCTATTAAATTGTCTGCTAATGAGTCTGCATTAGGCTGCTCACCAAATGCAAAAAAAGCATTTTATGATTGCCAAAGTATTATTTCTAAATATCCAGATACAAGTTCACAGGCATTAAAAAATAAAATATCGGAAAAATTTAATTTAGATTTAAATAATATCATTATTGGTTCAGGTTCTGATGAGATTATAAGTTTTGCTTGTCAGGCTTTTTTAAATCCAGGAGATGAAGTGGTCGTTTCGGAGTTTGGATTTTTAATGTACAAAATTTATTCTAAAATTAATGGAGCCAATGTCGTTTTTGCTAAAGAAAATAACTATAAAACAAATATAAATACAATTTTAGATTGTATTAGTGATAAAACAAAATTAGTATTTATTGCAAATCCTAACAATCCTACGGGAACCTTTTTAACAAAAGACGAAGTTTTAGAGTTAAGAAAAAAATTACGTTCTGATATTTTGTTATTAATTGATGATGCTTACTGCGAGTATGTAACTCATAAAGATTATTTGTCTGGTTTAGATCTTTTTAAAAAAAGTTCTAATGTCTTGGTTACAAGAACATTTTCAAAAATATATGGTTTAGCAAATTTGCGAATTGGTTGGGGATTTGCATCTAAAGAAATTATTGATGCATTGTCAATTTTTAAACCTCCATTTAATATAACGGGACCTGCGGAGCAGGCAGCAGTAGCTGCTTTAGACGATGATCTTTGGTTAAAAAAAAATATAGAGCACAATACATATTGGAGTAATAAAATTTTTGAAACATTATCTAAAAAAAATATTACTTGTAATTTGCCATTGGCTAATTTTTTTTTAATGAGATTTGAAAATAATAAATTAAATAGCGATCAAATTTTTGATGAATTTGCAAAAAATAAAATTATTTTAAGAAAAATGCATGCTTATAAAATTAACAATGCATTAAGGGTTACGGTTGGATCAAAAGAAGAATGTGAGCTTTTTATCCAACTTATAGATAAAATTTTATGATGTTCAAAAAAATTACCATAGTTGGCTTTGGATTGATTGGATCTTCTATTGCTCGTGAAATTAAAAAGCATAAATTATCTAAATTTGTTAGTGCGTGTGATATTTCATCCAAACATTTAACTGAAATCAAAAAACTCAAACTTGCTGATGAAGTGACACCTAATTTAAAACAATCTATGATTGGATCAGATTTAATAATAATTAGCACTCCCTTAAGCGCCTATAAGGAAATATTTGTAACCATAAAAAAATTTGCAAACAAAAATGTATTAGTTACCGATGTCGGATCATCAAAATTAGAAGTGGTACAAATGGGAGAAAAAATATTGAAAAATCATGCTTATTTTGTACCGGCGCATCCAATTGCTGGAACTGAACAAAGTGGACCAACAGCAGGATTTGTAAATCTTTTTAAAAATCGATGGTGCATTATTACTCCATGCAAACTTACAAATCAGCATAGTAAAAATAAAATTAAAAAATTGTGGGAAATATTTGGATCCAATGTAACAACAATGAATCCAAAAAATCATGACAACACAATGGCTATTACTAGCCACATTCCGCATTTAATTGCTTATAATATTGTTGGCACGGCAGCAAAATTAGAATCAAAAACTAAATCTGAAGTCATTAAGTTTAGTGCCAGTGGATTTAGAGACTTCACTAGAATAGCATCATCTGACCCCACTATGTGGAGAGATATTATGATTAGTAATAAAAAACAAATTTTATTTATGCTGAAAAGATTTAATCAAGACTTGAATAATCTTAAAAAAGCTATTGAGGGAAATAATAAAAAAAAATTGTTCAATACATTTAGAACAACTAGAAATATTAGAAAAAAAATCATTGAAGCAGGTCAAGATATTAATCAGCCTAACTTTGGTAGAAAAAATTAGTTATAGATTGCTTTTTCCAAAGCTTCAGTGAACTGAACGTTATTTAGTCCCGGTTCAATTAAGTCTTTAATTTCAAATATAATTTCACCTGGATATTTTAAGAAGCTATTTTTAGGCCAAACAGATCCTGTATTTAGTTTTATTGGTAAGCAAGGTATATTGAGACTTTGATAAATTCTTGATGTGCCTTTTTTTAAAGGAGGCATTTCTCCATATTTGACCCTGGTTCCTTGGGGAAAAATAATAAGAGTTCTATCTGTATTTTTTATATTAGAAAAAATATTATCAAAAAAATTTAAGTTAGATTTAGTTGTTTTGCCTCTATCAATGGAAACATAATCAAGTTTTTTTAAATATAATCCATACAATGGAATAGATAATAATTCTTTTTTAATAACAAAAATACAATCAGGAATGACTGTATTATAGACAAAGGTTTCAAACATAGACTGGTGAGCTGAAGCAATAAAAAACTTCCTATCTTTTGGTATTTTTTCTAACCCAATAAAAGTTACTTTGGTATTTAAAATAGTTTTAGTAAAAAAAATAAATAATTTTCCTAGTATATTGGATAATTTACTTAAATAAGCTTTTCTTGGCAAAGCCAGCATGGGTAATGCTACGATGCAACTTAAAATAATTATTAAGTAAATAACAAAGTTAAATATTATTGAACGAAATAAATTCACAATATTTTTATTTGATAAGATCTTTAAGCTTTTGTCTAGGTCTTATAATTTTATATGAAGTATTTTGAACAGCCAATTCACCTGCCAATGGTCTTATATTATAAGTTGAGGAAAGCGATCTGCCATATGCACCAACATTGGTGAAACAAACTAGGTCACCTTGTTTTAAATGTTGATACTTTTTATAAGTAATAAATCTATCTGTGCTCTCACAAATAGGACCAACAAATTCAATGAGATTGCTAGATTTTTTGTTGTTTTTTCTTACAGGTATTACTTCATGTTTGGCATCATATAATGCAGGTCTCATTAGATCATTCATGCCAGCATCTAAAATAACGAAATTTATACTTTTAGTTTTCTTTATGTATACCACTCTAGCAACCAATAGACCTGTGTTCGCTGAGATATATCTTCCAGGTTCAAAAATAATTTTTAAATGATGATGACTGTTAAATTTTTCAACTAATTTACCATACTTAGTTAAGTTGAAAATTGTCTCTGATTTAGAATAGGGTATACCCATGCCCCCACCAATATCTAAATAATTTATTTTAATATTTTTTTGTTTTAATTTTTTGAGAAATAGATCAACTACTTTTAATGTTTTTTCAAAAGGATTAATATTTTTTATTTGGCTTCCAATGTGAACACTTATGGCTTGAATAGATATAAATTTATTTAATTTGTATTTATTAAAAATTGCCTCGCAATGATTAATACTAATTCCAAATTTATCACTTTTTTTTCCTGTTGATATTTTTTTATTTGTTTTAGCTGCAATATCAGGATTTATTCTTATTCCTATTGCGACTTTTACTTTTTTATTTTTTGCTATTTTAATAATCTCATCTATTTCATTTTCAGACTCAGTATTTATAAGCAATATCTTTTTTGTTATTGCAAAAGTTAATTCTTCATTTGTTTTTCCGACCCCAGAAAAAACAATTTTACTTGGATGAATTCCAGCTTTTAATGCTAGTTGTAATTCACCCATAGAAACCACATCAGCACCAGATCCTAGATTTCTAAGTTTTTTTAAAAAAGTAAGATTGGGATTAGACTTGACCGCAAAACATATGGTTGGGTTGGTCGAGGCGAATGTGTGTTTAAAATAAGTAAAATTTTTTTCCAACTGCTTAAAAGAATAGAGATAAAAAGGCGTTACATTCTTCTTTGCTATTTTTTCAATAGAGGCATTTTCTAGATAGAGAAGATTATCTCTATATTTTAAAAAATTCATATTAGTTGCAAAAATTTGGTCTAACTATATTTTTTTCTTTATTTTCTTTACTAATCTCGCAACCTGGCGGTCCTTTTTTTCCACAAGAAAAACTTACAATAGCTAAAGTTATAAAAATTAAAATTTTTTTCATTTAAATTCTTTTTTTACCTTCTTTAGCATTTGTAAAACACTTTTAGTGCCAGTTCCACCATAGGATTTTTTTTGATTAATGGAGTATTTTAAATCAAAAATTTTCATAACATCATTTTTTATGGATTTATCTATTTGCTCTACTGTTTTAAAATCTAATTCATCTAATCTTTTCTTTTGTTTTTCAGCAATATTTACTAATTGTGCAGATTTTTTATATGCCTCTCTAAAAGACATTCCTTTTTTAACAAGATAATCAGCAAAATCTGTTGCTGTTGTATAACCAGCTTGTGCTGCTTTATACATATTGTCTTTGTTGGGTTTAATTCCTTTAATTAATTGGCAAGCTAATTTAAGGTTTATAGAAAGTGTATCAAATGTATCAAATACTCCAGCCTTATCTTCCTGCATATCTTTAAAGTAAGATAATGGGAGACCTTTCATCGTGATTAATAAAGAGTTTAAATTACCATAAATTTTTCCCGTTTTTCCTCTTATGAGTTCAGCAGAATCTGGATTTTTTTTCTGTGGCATCATCGAAGATCCAGTAAGCATACTGTCTTCAATATTAATTAAGTTCACTAAGTCTGAATTCCAAATAATTATTTCTTCAGCTAATCTTGATAAGTGCATAGCACAAAGACTAGAAGCAAATAAAAATTCAATTGCATAATCTCTATCAGCAACAGAATCGATAGAATTACTTGTTGGTTCTTTAAAGCCAAGAGCTTTAGATGTAAAATGTCTATCAATATTATATGAAGTTCCAGCCAACGCTCCTGATCCAAGTGGGTTTTGATTTAAATTATTAATAGTATTTTGAAATTTTTGATAATCTCTTTTAAACATTTCGACATAGGCTAATAAATAATGTGCAAATAATACTGGTTGGGCATTTTTTAAATGAGTGAATCCTGGCATAATTGTTGAAGTATTTTTTTCTGCAAGTCTCACAAATTCTTTTATTAAATTTTTAATTAAATATTGAATTTCTTTGCTAGATTTCTTCACCCATAGTTTAAAATCAGTTGTGACCTGATCATTTCTTGATCTAGCTGTATGTAGGTATCCAGCATCTAATCCAATAATTTCAAATAATCTTTTTTCAATATTTAAATGAATGTCTTCATTTTTGATTTGAAATTTAAATTTATTATTTAAAATTTCAGTTTCAATTTTTTTTAATCCTTTAATAATTTTTTGTGATTTTTTTTTATCAATAATTTTTTGCTTTGCTAACATGGTGCAGTGAGCAATGGAACCAGCTATATCTTCTTGAAAAAGTCTTTTATCAATATCAATAGAAGAATTTACAGCTTGCAAAATATTCGAGACATCTTGTTGCATTCTGCCACCCCAAATTGAGTTTTTTTTTGTTTTTTTCATTTAAAATACTATAATTATTGATGATGAATATTTTTTCAATTTTTTCAAAAAAGTTATTTATTTTTACTGCTGTATTATTACTTATTACTAATTATGGTTTATCTCAACCAAATATACCAGTGCCTAGTAGGAATATTATTCTTCATGCAGAAACTAAAGATTTTCCAAAAATTGCATTATTAGATAAGAACAAAAATACAGAATATTTCATAAATTTTAATAACAAAATTACAGTGATTAATTTTTGGGCTACCTGGTGTGCACCCTGCAAAAAAGAAATGCCATCGCTTAATAAGCTAGTAGAAATTGTTGGAAAAAATAATATTCAAGTCATTGGAGTTAATGTAGAGGGAGTAACTTACGATAAAGCCAAGGCTTTTCTTGATGATTTAAAAGTTACAAATTTTGATACTTTTTTTGATCAAGACTTACAATTGGTTAAGCAATTATCTCTAAGGGGTGTTCCAACTACTCTATTGATAAATAAAGAAGGAAAAGAATTTGCTAGAGTTGTGGGGTCAATAAATTTTGAGGATAGTAAATTTATTGATTGGATTAAGCAATTTTAATTATTTACCGTAAATAAAAGCAAGAGCCATTAATATTACGATCGCACAAAACTGAAGAAAAACTCTTAACTGCATTAGTTTGTTACTTTTTCTTTTTTCTTCAATGCCGCCACCTAAAAAAAAAGATTTCAGGCCACGCAACAAAACCACAAGAACTGCTAGAATTACGAGTATACCTATGAAGCTAACTGTATTTTGATCCATGAATTATTAATTAACATAATATTCTTATAATGGTAGATAAATTCTAATGTCTTTGTCTTACGAACAATTGGAACCAGATTCTCAACAAGTAAAAAAAATTGTTATTTTATCCCATGGCTATGGTGCAGACTGCAAAGATTTATTAAGCATTGCGGAACATTGGAAAAGATTTTTACCTGATTGTTTATTTGTTTGTCCAAATGCTCCCACAGTGTGTCAAATTAATCCATCTGGTTATGAGTGGTTTGACCTTATGCAGACTTCTCAGGAAAAAATTTTAGAAGAATTTGAAGTTTCCTTAAAAAAATTTATTCAATTCATGGAAACATTGTTAGAGCAATATAATTTAGAGGAAAAAGATATATTTTTAATGGGTTTCAGCCAAGGAACTATGATGTCATTACAGATAGCCTTAACCTGCAAAACAAAAATTGCAGGAGTACTAGGTTATTCTGGAAAAATTTTTAATATTCCGTTTTTAGAAAGTAAGATTATTTCCAAACCTCCTATTGTTTTATTTCATGGTAATATGGATGATATTATTCCTTTAGAGGAAATGTATGAAACTTATGAGTTTTTAAAAAAAAATTCTTTTACTGTTGAAAATAAAATTTTTGAAAATTGTGGACACTCTATTACTCCAGAAGGATTAAGCTTGGGGTTAAATTTTATCAAGTCAAAAATTAGTGAAATAAAACTTTAACTTGAAGATATCGTAAAATTTCTATAGTTTTGTATGTATGATAGTAAGTCATGCAAATGAATTGCCATTAGAAAAATGTCCTGCGTTAGTTCTGAACGCTGATTATAGACCTTTGAGTTATTATCCTTTGTCATTGTGGTGCTGGCAAGATGTTGTTAGAGATGTTTTTTTAGATAGAGTAAATATTGTATCTGAATACGATAGAGAAATACGTAGCCCATCTTTTTCCATGAAATTACCAAGTGTAATTTCTCTAAAAACGTTTGTTAAACCATCAGAAAATCCTAATTTTACAAGGTTCAATGTTTTTCTTAGAGATAAGTTTTCTTGTCTATACTGTGGTGATAAAAAAAATTTAACATTTGATCATCTTATTCCAAAATCAAAAGGAGGAATTACTTCTTGGGAAAATGTTGCAACAGCATGTACGGGTTGTAATGTGAAGAAGGGAAATAGATTGTCAAGCGAGTGCGGAATGTATCCAAAAATAAAGCCCTTCAAACCAACAGATGAACAGCTCCACAAAAATGGAAGAAACTTTCCTCCTAATTTTTTGCATCAAAGTTGGTTAGATTATTTGTATTGGGACGTTCGATTAGAGCCTTAATAATTATATTTTTTTTGAAATTTCAATAGCTGCTTTTGAGCCAATTTTGATAAATGCATCTAATAATCCATAAGGTCCATCTTTATTAGCACCTTCTTCATAGGCAATATCTCTATGATCTAATTCATCTTGTCTAAATTTTTTAACTTTTTTGAGTAATTCTTTTTCTTTCTTTTCATTTTTTTGCAGATAGTCAATTTGATCTAAGTAGTGTTTATCTATGACTTCCTCGACAGAAGCAGTGCATAGCATTGCAGCTTTTTTACCAAGCATAGCTGTTCCAAATCCTAATGCAGTTCCTAAGAAATCCCAAAGAGGTAGTAATAAAGTCGGTCTTATTTTTCTTTCAGCTAATTGTTGCTCGAAGTATTGCAAATGTTCTTTTTCATGTTCTTTCATTTCTGAAACTTTTTTTTCAAGATCTGGATCACCTTTTAAAAATTGCAAAGCCAATAATTGACCATCGTATATTTTGATAGCACCACGCTCTCCTGCGTGATCAACTCTGATCATTTCTTCAATTTTATTAATTTTTTTCATTTTTTAAAATTATCCAATAAAACATTATTAATATTGTATTTACAATAAAATTTATGGTCGCAAGCGATAATCCAAAAATTG
>VTPD01000024.1 GCA_008638015.1 Pelagibacteraceae bacterium
GTGCCGCCAGCGTACGTTCTGAGCCATGATCAAACTCTCAAGTTTAATAACGGCGTACACAAGCTTTCGTGTATTTAAAAAATACACAACTTGTACAAAATTACTTTTGTATAAGTTTACTTAAAGCGTGTACGACAAATTTTTTTTTGACAAAAAATAACCGTCCACGCTTCTCTTCCAATTTTACGATTTCAAGAGCTCAACAAAATTACTGAAAAATCTCTCTTTAAAGAGAATTTTCCTTAATTTTGTTATGTTTTTTGTATAGTCACACCTGAATAATTCTTATTATTCGGTGCAAGGACTCGAGTAAATATTGATAAAATAGCAACAAGTCAATAGCTAGAATGTTAAAAAATATTGATTTTTTAAGGTTTTTTAACAATTTGGACGAGAATATAAGAAAAAAATGATTAAAAAGTACCTTAATTAATGAAAAACAAAAAAAAAATTAACATAAAAAAAATAATTATATTTGGAATTATAATTTTTATAATAATTTTATTTTTCTACTTTAATATTAAATCAAATAATTTTGCTAAGCCAATTACTTCTGCGCCAGAAGAATTTAAAAACGAAATAAAAAATTTCTCTACATTTTTTATTAATAAAAATAACAATACTTTTAATAATAAAAAAATTATCACTGTAAAGTCAGGCGACTCTTTGCAAAGAATACTTGTTAAAGAAGGAATAGATCAAAAAGAAATAAATAAAATTAATTCATTACTAAAAGAAAAAATTAAGATAATTAATTTACAAATTGGTCAAAAAATTAATTTACTTATCAAAAAAGAAAATAATAAAATTTTATTATCTAGACTATCATTTTCTCTAAATGAAATTACTAATATTTATATTTTTGCAAACAGTGAAGAAAATTATAATGTAAAAATAATAGATAAAATTTTAGAGAAAAAAAATTTTTTAGCAAAAGGTGTTATTAAGAATAGTCTTTACAACTCTGCGCAACAGCAGGGAGTTGACCCTGAAATTATAATTGAGTTTGCGAGAATTTTTGGATTTGAAATAGATTTTCAAAGAGATATTAGGGAAAATGATGAGTTTCAAATTCTTTACGAAAGATTTGAAGATGATGATGGTGAAGTACAAAAAAATGGTGAAATTATTTTCGCATATTTAAATAATAATGGAAGAGAAATTTCTTTGTATAGATATAAAGATGAAAAAAATAATATTGGATACTACTCGCAAGATGGAAAAAGTATTGAAAAAGCTTTAATGAAAACTCCTATCAATGGCGCAAGATTATCTTCTTCTTTTGGATTAAGAAAACATCCTATTCTAGGTTATAATAAATTACATCAAGGGACTGATTTTGCAGCGCCTAAAGGAACACCTATAATGGCATCAGGTTCTGGAACTATTGAAATGGCTTCTTGGAATGGTGCTTATGGAAAATATGTAAGAATACGTCATAACTCAACTTACAAAACAGCATATGCACATCTTTCAAGATTTGGAAAAAATATAAGACGTGGAGCAAAAGTACAACAAGGGCAAATTATTGGTTATGTTGGAAGCACTGGTAGATCTACAGGACCTCATTTGCATTATGAAGTATTGGTTCAAAATAAAAGAGTGAACTCACAAAGGTTAAAACTTCCATCAGGTAAAAATTTAGTTGGTAAAGAAAAACAAATATTTGAAAATACTAAAGAACAAATTGAAGAATTGAGAACAAAACTTTTAAAAGAAAAAATTAACTAAAAGCCTTTTTTATTAAATTTTTAACAATTTCATCTGTTTTTTGCTTGGATGTATCAATTTCTAAATTAGGATTTCTTGGTTTTTCATAGTTTGCACCAAGTCCAGTTTTATTCATGTTTTTGTCTTTTTTTGCTTTTTTATAAAGACCTTTGGGATCTCTTTTTAAACAAACTTTTAATGGAGTATTAACAAACACCTCAAAGAATTCTTTTTTATCAAATAATGATTTTGCAAATTGTCTTTCTCTTACATAAGGTGAGATAGCTGCAACAATTACTATTAGACCAGCGTCCACCATTAATTTAGCAATTTCAGCAATTCTTCTAATATTTTCTACTCTATCTTGCTGAGCAAATCCTAAATCCTTGTTTATTCCAGCTCTTAAATTATCAGCATCTAAAAAATAAGTAAGCTTATTCTGTTTGAATAAACTTTTTTCAAGCGCACTTGCAATAGTAGTTTTGCCTGATCCTGAAATTCCAGTAAACCAAATACATTTTGGAGATTGCTTTAAGAATTTTGCTCTACTTGTTTTATTTATTTCAAATTGATTTTGAAAAATATTTCCAGATCTTCTAAGGGCAAAATTAATTTTTCCAGCACTGACTACATTGTTATTTTCTAGATCAATAATTACAAAAGATCCCAATTGTTTAGAATGATCAAATTTTGTAAAAACAATTTTTTCATTTGTATCAAATTCAATTTCACCAATATCGTTAATAAGTAATTCACTTGATTCTAATGCTTTTCCAGAATTAATATCTATTTTTTTTCTAATTTTTGTAATTGTAATTTTTGTTTCCTTGTTATGAATTCTTGCTAAATATTGCCTACCAGCAATTAAGCTATCATTAGATGTAACTACGACTGATGCATTAAAACAATTTCCCACATCAAAAGAATTAATATTAGAAACAATCACATCTCCTCTAACTATGTCAATTTCAGTAGTAGTTTCAATGGAGGCTGGATAATTATGTAAGGTTTGTTTTTGTTTTTTGTTATTATAAAAAATATTCTTTATTTTAGTTTTTTGATTAGATGGCAAAACATAAACAGCTTTGCCTTTTTTTAAATTTTGCCCTGTGGCTGTTCCCATATAATGTCTAATCATTCGGTTAGGCCTATGCACATGCTGGATGGGTAAAAAAGACTCTTTAATTTTATTTTCTAAAACTTTTATAGATATAAGCAGATCTAATAAATTTTTTCCCTTATACCACTGCAATTTATTTGATTTTTTAGTTATATTTTCATTTTTTAATGCAGATATTGGAATAATAAACTTGGTTTTAAATGAGTAGTTTTTTAAAATTTGATCAACATTTTTTTTGATTTGCAAATATTTAGATTTATTGTACCTGATTGTATCAATTTTATTTATTGCAAATATTACAGATCGAATTCCCACAAAATCTAATATGGCTACATGCCTTTTTGTTTGCTCCAATACCCCTTTGGCAGCATCTATTAAAATAATTCCAATATTACAATTGGAAGCTGCAGTTACTACGTTCTTGGTATACTGAGAATGTCCGGGACTATCACAAAAGACTAATCTTTTGTTTTTGTAATTAATATATTTGTAGGCAACATCGATCGTGATACCTTGTTCTCTCTCATCCTGTAGTCCATCCATTAAAAGAGCGTAATCTAGAGGATCTTTTGTAGTTCCGTACCTTTTTGATATAACTTTTAATTTTGCTTCCTGATCAGTTAAAATATTATTTGTTTCGGAAAGAATTCTACCAACTAAAGTTGATTTTCCATCATCGACACTTCCACATGTAATGACTTTGATTTGAGAAACGGAATTCATTAAAAATACCCTGCTTTCTTTTTAATTTCCATGCTATTAATTTTGTCTAAGTCAATTAATCTCCCCGCCCTTTCAGAAAATTTTTGATTCATGTTTTCCTTAATAATTGATTGCAAAGTTGTTGCATTACTTAGCGTCGCAGCAGTAAGCGGATAACATCCCAACGTTCTAAATCTTACTTTTCTTAAAACTATTTTCTCATTTTTTTCTATAGGAAAACGATTATCATCCACCATGAAAATAGAACCTTGTCTAATAACAGTGGGTCTTTTTTTAGCAAAATATAAGTCAACGATTTCAATATTCTCGTGAAATATATAATTCCAAATATCCATTTCCGTCCAATTAGATATTGGAAATATTCTTAATGATTGATCTTGTGTTTTTTGAAAATTAAAAAGATTCCAAATTTCAGGTCTTTGGTTTTTTGGATCCCAAGTATGATTTTTTTCTCTGACAGAAACTACCCTTTCTTTAGATCTGCTTTGCTCTTCATCTCTTCTTGCCCCCCCAAATACAAAATCAAACTTATGTAAATCCAGCGCCTGCTTTAAGGCTTCTGTTTTCATAATGTCTGTATAATAAGAAGAATTAGAGAAAGGATTTAATTTTTTTTTTATTCCATCTTGGTTTGTATGAGTTAAAATTTTAAGATTATATTTTTTTTCAATTTTTTTTCTAAACTGAATCATCTCTTGAAATTTCCATTTCGTATCAATATGCAATAGAGGGAATGGAATTGGTGATGGATAAAAAGCTTTTCTAGCTAAGTGTAACAAGACACTCGAGTCTTTACCTATTGAATACATCAATACTGCATTCATAGATTTTGAAAAGCTATCTCTAATAATTGAAATTGCTTCCGATTCTAAATCTTTTAATAATTTTTTATTAATGATCACTTGTCAAAACGCTTAGGTTTTAAATTAAATTTCTTGTTTTGCGTTTGACTCTACTGGCTCTTTATCAGAATTTAAATCTATATTTTGTACTTCTAATTCTTCGCTCTCTTCAGTTGTTTCTGCAGATTCAGCCTCCATCTCTGTTTCATTTTTTTCACTAATTACTGGAGTTTTTTGTTCTGGTAATAAGCGAACAAAATGGTCAGCATGTTGAAAATAATTTTCTGCTAAAATTCTATCTCCTGAGGCAAGAGCATCGTTTGCGAGTGTTTTGTATTTTTCGACCAATTTAAAGGCATTGCCTCCATGGCGATTATTATTATTTCTTTGTCTTTGGAAAGAACCATTAGAATTCCCATTATCATTGATAGAAATAACCTGGCTTGAACCATTATTTCTAAAATTTGATCCTGGTCTTCTTCCGTTGCTTCTTGGATTCCCACGACCTCTCGGTCTTCTCACAAAATTTGTCATTTAGATTGTTTTGCTATTATTTTTATTATTTAATAGATGGTTAAACTTCTCACAGAACGCTATTTTTGTCAAATTTATAATTTTAAAGCCAAAACACATCTAATTTCATCATTAATTAATTTATATCTATCTATAATTTTAAAAGAATTATTTACTAATTCTTTTTTAATTTCATTCCATTGTTTATCTCCTATTTCAAATGCTAACAATCCACCCACCTTCAATGTAGATGAAAATTTTTTTATTATTTCTCTATAAAAAAAAACTCCATCCTCTTGATTTGCTACTAGTGCAATTTTAGGTTCATATTGTTTAATATCTTTTGAAAGTTTTTGATATTCAGAATTTTTTAAATAGGGAGGATTAGAAACAATAATATCAAATTTATTAACTATTTTAACTTTATTCATATCACCATGCATAAGTCTAGTACGATGATGTAAATTATACTTGGAAATATTTTTTTTACAGATCTCGAGAGCTTGTTTTGAAATATCCAAACCAACGCCTCTACTGTTAGAAAATTCTTTTAGTAATGAAATTAATAAGCATCCAGATCCACAGCCAATATCTAAAATATTTAAATTTTTTTTTCTGTTATTTATTTTTTTTGCAATCATTTCGATTAATATTTCTGTTTCTGGTCTAGGAATTAGTGCGCCGCGAGCAATATAATAATCTTCATTCCAAAAAGATTTATTCTTAATTATGTATGCAATTGGTTCATTATTTTTTCTTTGATCTAACAACTGGTTAAATAATTGCTCTTCTTCAAAATCAACATTTTGGTTTTCCTTTAAAACAAGATCTAATCTTTGCGCTTTTAATACAGTAGATAATAAGATTTCAGCATCTAGTCTTGCGCTTTGAATGTTTTTATTTTTTAATTCTATTGTAGCTTTAGAAATAATTTCTTGAACTAATGCCATTATTATTTAACGCTTTGTAATAAATCTTCTTGATGTTGAATTTGCAAGGCATCTGACATTTCCTGAAAGTCATCTCCTGCCAAAAAACCTGTAAGCTTATGCAGTGTTAAATTAATTCTATGATCCGTAACCCTTCCTTGAGGAAAATTATACGTTCGAATTCTTTCCGATCGGTCTCCTGTTCCTATTTGACTTTTTCTCGCGGTAGACCTTTCTTTTTCAATTCTAAGTCTTTCAAGTTCATACAATCTAGATCTCAATATTTTCATTCCCTTGGCTTTGTTTTTATGTTGTGATTTTTCATCTTGCTGGGAAACAGAAATACCAGTTGGAATGTGCGTAATTCGAACAGCGCTATCTGTTGTATTGACTGACTGTCCTCCAGGTCCACCAGCTCTAAAAACATCAATTCTTAAATCATTTTCATCAATTTTAATATCCACCTCCTCTGCTTCTGGTAAGACAGCAACAGTTGCTGCCGATGTGTGAATTCTTCCTTGAGTTTCGGTATCCGGAACCCTTTGTACTCTATGTACTCCAGATTCAAATTTTAACTTTGAAAAAACATTTTTACCAACAATAGAAAAAATTATTTCCTTAAATCCACCTGCATCACTTGGTGAGGCACTTAATACCTCTACTTTCCAACCATTATTTGTTGCAACTTTTTGGTACATATTAAATAAATCAGAAGCAAATAAAGATGCCTCAAGCCCACCGGTACCAGCTCTAATTTCAGTAATAGCATTTTTTTCATCAGCCTCATCTTTTGGTAAAAGAAAGACTTTGACTTGCTTTTCATAATCTACCTCTTTGATTTTTATATCTTCTAAATCTTGCTCGGCCATTTCCTTTAATTCTTTATCAGAATTTTTATCCTCTAATATTTTTTTTAAATTATCTTTGTCCTCGATGAGCTTTATATAATTTTTTGCAGTTTCTATAATTTCACCTAAAGAAGAATATTCTTTTGAATTTTTAACAAATTCTTTTTTATCCACATCAGTTTTGGAAAGGCTTGCTTCTAGTTCATTATACCTACTGACTATATTTTTTAACTTATCAATGGAAATCATGTTAATTTATTTTTGTAATCTTATTTCTGCAGCTTTTTTTTCTACCAAACTTACAACATGATCAATTATTGCTTCAGAGGGAACTTTGTGATTAGGCATTCCACTTAAATAAATCATATTATTACCCTTGCCACCACCAGTTAAGCCAATATCTGTTTGTGAAGCTTCTCCTGGTCCATTCACAACACAACCAATTATCGAAAGTGTCAATGACTCTTTTATATGGGATAGTTTTTTTTCTAAAATTTCTACAGTTTTTATTACTTCAAATGCTTGACGAGCACAAGAAGGGCAGGAAATAATTTTAACTCCTCTATTTTTTAAATTTAAACTTTTTAATATTTCTAAACCAGCTTTAATTTCATCTACTGGATCTGAGGATAAAGAAACACGAATAGTATCACCAATGCCGTCCATTAATAACATTCCCATTCCAATTGAAGATTTAACAGTTCCGACAAAATAACTACCTGCTTCCGTGATTCCCAAATGTAAAGGATAATCACACTTAGTTGCTAGTAACCTGTAAGAACTTGTAGCTAAAAATATATCAGATGCCTTCACGCTTATTTTGAAATTAAAAAAATCTAAATCCTCTAGAATTTTTATGTTTAACATTGCACTTTCAACCAGCGCTTCGGGACAGGGTTCTTTATATTTTTCAAGTAAATTTCTATCTAATGATCCTCCATTGACTCCAATTCTAATGGAGCAATCATGATCTTTTGCAGCTTTTACAATATCGGCAACTCTTTCTTTGGAACCAATATTTCCTGGATTAATTCTTAAACAACTAGCACCGGCTTTTGCGGCTTCAATTGCTCGCTTATAATGAAAATGAATGTCAGCAACTATAGGAATATTTGTTTCTTTAACAATTTTAGCAAGTGAAGCTGTTGACTCTTCGTCTGGACATGAAACTCTAACAATATCAGCGCCCGCGTCCTCTAAATCTTTTATTTGCTTAACAGTTCCCTTAACATCTGTAGTTAAAGTATTGGTCATTGACTGAACAGAAATAGGAGCATCTCCTCCTACCAAAACATTTCCGACTTTTATTTGTCTTGATTTTCTTCTTGAAATTTTTCTAAAAGGTCTAATTTCACTCATTTGTCTAATTCAAAAACTTGATGGATAACCTGGACTGCCTCTTTAGTATTTTTTTCATCAACTAAAACAGAAATTTTAATTTCAGAGGTAGATATAACCTGAATGTTAATATTTTTGGAAGAAAGAGCATTAAACATTTTATAAGCAACGCCAGGATGTGTGATCATTCCTGCACCAACAATAGAAACTTTTGAAACCTGATCATCTGCAAGAATAGAATCATATTCTAGTTCTGATTTTAGAACTTCCATTAAAGATTTAGTTTTTTTTAAATCATCTCTTTTAATTGTAAAAGTGACGTCAGTTTTTTTATTATCAGCAGATATGTTTTGTACAATCATATCCACTACAATATTATTATCAAATAATGGTTTAAAAATTTTGGAGGCAACTCCTGGCTTATCCTTAACCCCTTGCAAAGTTATTTTTGCATCATCTTTTGAATAAGCTACTCCTGTAATAACATTTTCATAAGAAATTTTATCTTCAGATAAAATTTGTGTTCCTGGATTGTTTGTAAAGGTTGATTTAACATAAATTTCAACATCATTAATCATTGCAGTTTGTACAGAACTACTTTGCATGACCTTTGCTCCTAAAGATGCCATTTCTAACATTTCTTCATAAGAAATTTTGTCTATTTTTTTTGCTTTAGATTCAATGTCAGGATTGGTAGTAAAAACACCGTCCACATCTGTATAGATTTCGCAAAAATCTGCATCCACACATTTTGCAACAGCTACAGCCGATGCATCAGACCCTCCTCTACCAATGGTGGTAATTCTGTTTTCTTGGGAAAGACCCTGAAAGCCTGGGATAACTGGAATTATATTTTGATCCAGACAATCATTTAAAATTTTAGAATTAACTGAAACAATTCTGCTATTTTTATGATCACCATCAGTCACAATAGGTATTTGCCAGCCAAGCCATGATCTAGATTTTATCCCTAAATCTTGTAATGCTGCAGATAATAAAGTTGATGTAACTTGCTCTCCTGAAGATAGCAAAGCATCATATTCATCTGCGGGAAAATTTTCTGATATTTTTTTTGATTTTTGTACTAAATCATTAGTAACGCCTGCCATAGCAGAAACTATCACTATTACTTTATTATTTTCGTCAAATTTTTTTTTAACTAATTTTGCAACATGAAGAATTCTGTCTGTATCTGCGACAGAGGTACCTCCAAATTTCATTACAATTTTAGCCATATAAAGTATAATTTTGCTACATAATTACTCTGCTACATATAAATAAGCAATAATACAAAACGTTATATGAAAAAAAAAACCTCTAACGAACAAGAGATTAAAAAATTTTCAGATCTTGCGTCTGAATGGTGGAATCCAAAAGGGAAATTTGCACCATTACATAAATTCAATCCAGTCCGACAAGAATATTTGATCAATAAAATTTCACAACACTTTAAATTAAATACAGAAAAAAGTTCATCTTTTTCCAATTTAAGTATTTTAGATGTTGGGTGCGGAGGTGGCTTATTATGTGAGCCTATGGCAAGAATGGGTGGAAAAGTTACTGGAATTGATGCATCCAAAACTAATATTGAAGTTGCAAAAATTCATGCACAAAAAATGAAAATTAAGATTGATTACCAAAATAAACTTCCGGAAAATCTAACTAATAAAACATTTGATGTTGTGATGTGTATGGAAGTTATAGAGCATGTGGAAAATGTGGACTTATTTGTAAAAAGTTGCGCAAAATTATTAAAAAAAAATGGGATTATTTTTTTTGCTACCATTAACCGTAATCCAAAATCATATTTATTTGCAATTATTGGAGCTGAATATGTTCTTCGTTGGCTACCTATTGGAACTCACGATTGGAGAAAATTTATTAAACCGCAAGAAATGATAGATTATGCATCAGAAAATTTTTTACTACATGAAGAAACTAAAGGTGTTACTTTTAATCCAATAACAAATAAATGGAATTTAAGTTCGGATACTTCAGTAAATTATATGTGTTGTTTTAAAAAAAACTAACTATTTGTTTTGTTTACCCAAGGAATAGTGCTTACTTCAATGCCTTCTTCTGAAAGTTCTTTTGTTTGTTCCGGACTAGCATTTCCATAAATACTTCGAACATTTTTTTTATCGTAATGAATCGATCTAACTTCGGAAACAAATTTGTCTCCCACATATTCTGCATTTTTTTCTACGTAATTTCTAAGCTCAGTTAATTTTTTTTGAACATTAGTATAAAACTCTGCACTATTATTTTCTTTTTTTCCTTTAGTGTTAACAACCTGAGGGGCCATTAATTGTTTCGTTATTTTATTGGAAACTCCACATACACAGCTCAGTAATTTTTTTTTAGAAAGCCTATCAAATTCCTTTGAGCTACTAAACCAACTCTCGAATTCGTGACCGCATTCGCATTTTAGCTGATACTTAATCATGAGATTTATCTAATAAGTTTATTTTAAAATTCAATAGGTGAATTATTCTTTATTAAAAAATAATACAACGGTTCCTAGCGTAATGCCAAATTTCTTTACTTTTGCAATATTAATTAAATACTTTTCATCTTGCAAAAACATCCAATCGTCAAAATCTACTTTCCACGTAGAGTTTCCAATTGGTAGATTGAATTTATATTTCCAGTTAAAAGCATTACCGCTAACAGAACCCGAGGCTAATCCCACCACTCCCTCGGCAAAGCCGCTGTAATCATTTTCTCCTTTTTTATCTATTTTCCATTCTCTGAAATCTTTTGTTCCATCATCATAAATAAAATCTTCTTTCAAAACCAATGTGGATCCATCCCAAGTTCCATCAATATAAACCTTGAAAGACTTTTGAATGTTGCCAAATCTATCTTCAAACACACCTCTAGCTATAGTTTTCCCGGTAAAATATTCTTCTAACTTTAGAATTGGTTTTTTTGTTTTAAATTGATCAAGTTTCATTGTTGAACAACTGTTTAATATTAAAGCAAGAAATGCAATAAAAAAATATTTAAAAAATTTCATAAGTAAAAACCATAAAAATTTGATTTAATTCTTTTCAAAATTAATTCACTACCTTTAAGAAAGTTAATTTTGTGAAAATCTTTCTTAGTAATCCATAACATTTTTTGTTTTTCATTTGCACAAATTTTATTCTTCCACTGTTTTACCAGAAAAACATGCATCATAATGATATGATTTTTAACATAACTATGACTAACAGTATCAATTAAAATTAAATTTGATTGATTTATGGATATGTTTAATTCTTCCTTTAATTCTCTAATTGCAGCATCATAAAAGTTTTCATTTTTTTCAACTTTTCCTCCTGGAAATTCCCAAAACAGAGGATAAGATTTATTAGGTGGTCTTTGCGTAATTAGAAATTTATTTTTTTTTGCAAGTATACAAACAGAGACAAAACTTAAGCGCACAACTAACTTCTATAATTTGCATTAATTGAAATGTAATCATGAGTTAAATCACAAGTATAAGCAGTAAACTTTTCTTTTCCTGTGCTCATATCAACATGAATATCAATTGATTTTCCAGACATATATTCTTTTACTTTGCTTTCATCGTAATTTTTTGCAATTTCTCCATCTTTAAAAATTAAATAGTTTCCTATTTTTAACGAAACTTTATCTTTATTAATTTTCTCATCTACCTTACCAACTGCCATCAGTATTCTTCCCCAATTTGGATCTTCAGCGGCAATAGCTGTTTTAACTAATGGAGAATTAGCAATTGAAAAAGCAAT